>CANIXM010000158.1 GCA_947471245.1 Paludibacteraceae bacterium
CTGCAGTTTATCCCGTCATAAACGGGAGAGGGGCTTGGGGAGGCAAAGCACCAACAACCATGACCGTACTCTACGAAGACAACCACATCATAGCTGTCAACAAAAGCTCATCGGAAATAGTACAAGGCGATAAGACTGGTGATCAACCGCTATCGGAAACCATCAAACTTTACCTCAAGGAAAAATACAACAAACCAGGTGAAGTGTTTGTCGGTGTGACTCATCGCTTGGACAGACCAGTCAGTGGTGTGGTGCTGTTTGCCAAAACCAGCAAAGCGCTTACTCGTCTAAACGAAATGTTCAAGACCCAGCAAATAAAAAAAACCTACTGGGCTATTGTCAAAGAAAAGCCTGCTCTGCCTGAAGCACGCTTGGAGCATTTTCTGGTTCGCAATGAAAAGCAAAACAAGTCAGTAGCCCACCTCAAGATGGTGCCCGATGCCAAGCAAGCTGCACTGACCTATCGACTCATTGCACAGTCGGACACCTACTACCTGCTGGAAGTGAACCTCGAAACGGGCCGTCATCACCAGATTCGCTGTCAGCTAGCCAAGATGGGATGCCCCATCAAAGGCGACCTGAAATACGGATTCCCACGCTCCAACCCCAACGGTGGCATCAGCCTGCATGCCAGAAGTGTTGATTTCATACACCCTGTTTCCAAAGAACAGATTCACATCACCGCTCCAGTGCCAGATGATGACAAACTGTGGCTGACAATGGAACGAATGATCTAAAACTTTTGTGCCTTTTGTGGTTGACTTTCATTGGAACGCAAAAAGCACAAATAAACGCTGAATTTCAACTACATAGCTCACATAGCGGTTGTAGATATTGTTTCCGATTTATCGGAAACTGCTATGTGTACTTTGCCAATAGAAAATAATAGACCTACTTACAGCAAAACTATTGTCTCTATGTGGTTAAAAATTATATCCAAACAAACCCAAACTTTTGTGGTTTTTGTGGTTTATAAGCGTTTTTACCCCAAAAGTGATTCGTCATTGAACTATTATTTGTTCTGAAAAACCAAGGAATACACTATATTCATTGCCACAAACAAACAATTAAGCGATTAGTCTGTTGTAGTTATTTAGATAGTATCTGAATTATTAATCAAAACTAATTGTAAATGACAGAAACAGACACCCTTATTGAGCCTAATTCAAAGCAGGAGAAAAAACAGTCATCATTTGAAGAACTTATCAGCAAATTCAAAGCAGCCCTCAAAACGGTTTACCACGATGAGAATGACATCAACCAGATGAGTACCAGTAGAGGTATTGCTCCTGAAGCGCTTAAAAAAATTTTACTTACAAATCCTCATACACTGCTCATACCAAGGGAATATGGCGGAGGTGGAGGAAGTGTTAAAGACAACCTCATTCTACTTTCGGCAGCCTCTTATGAGTCACTGCCACTTTCCCTTACACTAGGTATCAACTGCGCACTTTTCCTTCAACCCGTAATCAAATATGGACAACCGGAAGCCAAAGCACCCATTTTAGACAGATTTGTTAACCACCAAAATCTAGGTGGGCTGATGATTACTGAACCTACCCATGGCACAGATGCTTTAAACATGAAAACTTCCTGGACCGAAAGCCCTGCACACTACCATCTTAAAGGTACTAAACACTGGGCTGGATTGACAGGACAAGCTAATTTCTGGCTACTGACAGCTCGTAAACAAACCGAAAATGGTCTTTTGCAACGTGATGTAGATATGTTTGTAAGCGATAATAGTATTGCTAGTCAGAACATTGTGGTGGAGGAGTATTTTGAAAACCTGGGCTTATACCAAATTCCTTATGGTAGAAATATTATTGATGTGCAAATTCCTAAGAATCAAAAGCTAATCCCACATACAAGTGGTGTGCACATGATGATGGACTTACTACACAGAAGTAGATTGCAATTTCCAGGCATGACCACTGGGTTTATACATCGGATGCTTGATGAGGGGCTAGCACATTGCAAGCAACGACTGGTAGGTGGTAAGTCATTATTTTTGTATGACCACGTTCAACATCAACTATCCATTCTTCAGGCCAATTACACCATCAGTTCTGCTTTAAGCGCTGTGAGTGTGGAACATGCCGATATTAAAAACGACTTGAATGGACTCGGTTTTGAGGCTAATATTGTAAAAACGGTAGCAACAGACCTCATGCAACAATCTGCTCAAACACTAGTGCAACTTGTGGGAGCTGCAGCATACAAATTGACGCACATTGCTGGTCGTGGTACCAATGACAGCCGTCCATTCCAGATTTTTGAAGGCGCCAACGACATCCTGTACATCCAAATCGGTGAGTCGCTCATCAAACAGATGAAAAATGCCAAAATGCCCAACCTGTATGCTTATCTGAAAAGCTTAAAACTAACGAGCAGAGCTGCAGAGTATTTTAAAACTGAATTGAAATTCGACTTGGAACAGCAACTGCAACAACGAAAAGTGATGGAACTTGGTTACATCATCAGCCGTATTGCAGCTATGGACTTGGTCATAAAAATGGGCGACAAAGGCTTTAGAGCCGATATGATCAATGGTGCAGTATCCATCTTGGGTCAGGAAATAGTAGGCAAACTAAGTAGCCTAGGGTTCAAGCAAGCTACCACTGTGGTGGATGACTATTATGAAAATAGCCAATGGTTGAATTTTATATAGATTAGTTACCACATCTAGCTTCGAGCTAGCATATATTAAGAGAGGGTCTTGGCTATTTTGCCTTAGACCCTCTTTGACTTTTCACCCACATGTTGCACCAAGACCTAACAGTTTCGAAAACATAGTAGGTGTGTAGGCGAAGACTAAAATCCCAATAGATTTAGTTTCTATTTTGCAAGGCTTTGCCTTGCTTTTAGCACCCCGTAGTGACAGACTAGGGCGACCAATCAACGCTAAATACAGAACTCCTATCTATTGAGAAAACTCATTCATTTTGCACGGTTATAAGTTTCGTTGAATTGCATCACTGTAAATTCTTCGAATTTCTTCTTTGAGACTAAGTGGTTTATGTATGACTAATGTTTGGCACATTGAGAGCAATTCTGAAATGAAATCAGGTGTTATTCTAACTCTCAGAAACACTCTTACTCCCTCTTTTGAGTTTTCTAGTATTTGTTGAGACTGGTGTAATGGTTTTGAAATCAAAAATCGCCCAACGAACTCAGATACAGAAAATACCACTTCTTCTAAAGCATAAGAAGTGTCTGAATAAATACCAAAACTATCTTTAAAATAGGTTTCTATTTTAAAAGTTGGTTCTGGTTTAAAAGTTCGTTTTTCATCCAAAAATTGCGTAATCCTATCTAACCCAAAAGTAAGAATTCTACTGTCATTTTCATATCTCCCAACTAAATACCATCTTCCAGCATATTCTTTCAAAGCAAATGGAATAATAGTTTTTAGATTTGTTTCTTCATTCCAATATGGGGCATACTTAAATGATACAACTTGGCTATTTTGTATAGCAAAAATTAAATCCGACAAATACTCTACTCCTTTTTGAGTTCCTTTCTCAGGAAAGATAAAAGCAGGATGGGCTGTATCAGCATTAAGTGCATTCAATATATCGAAGGGCTCCAACACCTTTTCAATGAACGATTTACTTTCTTCATTTTCCGGAATAAAGAAACCCTTATTTATCCGGTCATAATCAATAGAAATATCCAAATCTGTGCGAATATCCTTTAAATCCCTTTCTATTGTACGTTTTGATAATCCAACAGTTTCAATACCACGCTTTGTGAATTCTTCCTCGATATAATCAACTAATTCGTTTAGGGTTACAAATTTTGTATGTCTTACTTTTCTGATAATAAGTAAGTAGCGTTGGATGTGAGCAATTTTAGACATTGTTTCTGTTTTAATTTTCAGCAAAGATAGAATACATAAACGACAAAATATATCAGAGTAAGATAATTTTTCACACCGACATATTTTGACAGTCAGAACTTTCATCTTTGCATAAAATTATCCAAACTTAATAAAACAAACAATATGAGAAAACTAAAAGCAGTAGCATTCTTTATCATTCTATCATTGACAATTTTTGGACAAAATATCCAAACAACAACTTACGAAACTTGGTCAAACAATAGTTGGATAAAGTCAACAAGTCAAACCAATTCTTATGATAATGGTGGAAATTTATTAATGACCATCACTTCAATTTGGGACTCTTTATTAAACAAGTGGTGCAACTATTCACAAATAATTTATACTAATAATAGTGATGGTACAATTCAATATTCGACTATTCAATCTTGGAACAATGTGTCTGGATTATGGTTGAATTCTTCGAAATCAACATTTGCATATAATGAAAAACAAAAGGTTAATTCAATAGTTTATGAAAATTGGTCTATTGATACTTGGGTGAAAAATTCCAAAAAAATAAATCACTATGATACAAATGGTTATCTCATTTCAAGCAAAAACCAAATATGGGATAATATTAACTTAAAATGGAATGATTATTCACAGCAGGTTATCACAAATAATCCCGATGGTGTAATTCAAAATTCAGTTTCACAATCATGGAATGCAATTTCACAAACATGGATAAACGGAGGGCTTATTGATTATACTTATTCACCACAAACAAAAAAAATATTGACTACAATAAATAGTATTTGGATAAATGGAAAATGGGAGAATTCATCTAGTCAAATTTATAATTACGACACTTCTGATCAAATGAATAATTTACAAACGAAAATGTGGGATAATAACACAAAAAATTGGAAAAATTACACCCAAAACATATATACAAATAATAATAGTGTTGTACAACAGTACATTTCACAGATTTGGAATAGTTCATCATATTCTTGGACAAATGGGCAAAGAGTGAGTTATACTTACCCCCTAACAACTGAAAATGATGAAGTAAAAGATTTAAAAATAAAATTGTTTCCTAATCCTTGTGTTGATAAGATACATTTTCAGGTACCAAATAATTCGAAAACAAAAATTAATATTTATGATATAAAAGGAAATTTGGTGTATGTAAATACACTCAATGATTACTTAGTAGATATTGATGTGAGCAATTTAATTTCAGGATTATACATAATATGTGTTTGTCAAGAAAGTCACTTTATGCAATCAAAATTTGAAAAGTTAGAATAATCGTTATTGTTCAAATTGATTATCAGAATGACAGAAAATAAATTTAATATCTACGTCCGATTAAATTAAAATCTATTTATTGTTTAACTATCTCAATTATAACACTTAAAAATTAAAAATTATGATTTATCTAAAAAAAATCCATCTGTATGACGAAGCATGGGAATCTAGTCATTTTCAAAATGTTAATTCAACTACCGCTGACGAATATTATCCTCTAAATTTATTTAGCTTGAAAC
>CANIXM010000159.1 GCA_947471245.1 Paludibacteraceae bacterium
GGTGTTTGATCACAAAGCCAATTTGGTCGATAAGTTGGTGTGTCCTTCTACTATCAGTGCCGAACAGTCTGAAAAAGCATTGCGAATTGCCAGAGAAATCATTACTCTCATGGATATGCAAGGACTACTGGCAGTAGAGTTTTTCATAGACAGTAAAGGCGAAGTGCTTGTAAATGAAATGGCGCCACGTACTCACAACAGTGGTCATCATAGCATAGAAAGCATTGTTACCTCACAGTTTGAGCAACACTTGCGCGCTATTCTTAACCTTCCGCTTGGCAGCACGCAGCAAATGATGCCGGCAGTGATGGTCAATGTGCTAGGGGCAGAGGGTTATGAGGGTCCAGTGTTGTACGAAGGAATAAGAGAATGCATGGCAATAGATGGAGTAAATATTCACCTGTATGGTAAAAAAATAACTAAGCCTTACCGTAAAATGGGACATGTGACCATAGTGTCGGACACCATAGAAAGAGCTTTGGAAAAAGCAGAAATAGTCCAAAAATTAATATGTGTAAAGTCATGGAAAAAAAACTAGTAAGTATTGTGATGGGGTCTGATTCGGATCTGCCAATAATGAAACAGGCTGCCGAAATGCTCGATTTGTTTGGTATAGCTTATGAAATTGACATTGTGTCGGCACATCGTACTCCCGAAAAGTTGTTTGATTTTGCTACCAATGCGCACAAAAGAGGAATAGTGACGATCATAGCTGGAGCCGGTGGTGCTGCTCATCTGCCAGGAATGGTGGCTGCCATGTCTCCACTTCCTGTGATAGGTGTGCCTATCAAATCCAGCAATTCGATTGATGGATGGGACTCCATTCTGTCTATTTTGCAAATGCCTGGTGGCGTGCCAGTGGCTACTGTGGCTCTCAACGGGGCTAAGAATGCCGGAATACTAGCCGCTCAAATAGTTGGTGCTTCAGATAGTGAGGTGATGTCAAAAATCATTGACTACAAAACTGGATTGAAAGAGCAAGTGGAGGCAAAGTCAAAAAGCATTGCCAATCATTGAAGAATAGGATAGATTTTATCTTCCCTTCCCTTCTGAAAAGTAGGGTAGGCTTAATATTAATCAAATGAGAAAAGCAGACATTAAAAACCTTGTATTCAAAGGCGGTGGTGTATTGGGTATTGCCTACGCTGGCGCCATTACCGTACTGGAAAAGAACGGCATTTTACAACAAATCGAACGTGTTGCTGGAACTTCGGCAGGTGCTATCACTGCTGCATTGGTTAGTTTGAAGTATTCGGCTGCCGAAATCAAGCAAGTGATTAACTCCACCGATTTTAAGTCCTTCGAGGACGGGTGGGATCCTTTGAGGATTCCTACAAAATATGGATTGTACAAAGGAGATGCTTTTTTGAAATGGATGCATTCCATTATTGTAGCCAAAGGATTAAATACAAATGCAACATTCTTGGATTTTAAAAATGCTGGATGCCACGATTTACGGGTATTTGCTACAGATTTGAACATTCAAAATGTGAAAATGTTTTCGCTTCAAACTACTCCACATGTGGTTGTGGCCGAGGCGGTGAGAGCATCAATGTCTATTCCCATGTTTTTCGAAGCTTGGAAATTTACCAACAATAACCCAGATGATCACATCTATGTGGATGGTGGCACAGTGTACAATTTTCCTATCTCTACATTTGATAATGATGATGTCAATAATAGCAATACATTAGGATTGTTTCTCGAAAATCTGAGTGGCGCCCCTGTAGTTAATCATCTGAATTATGACCAAATGGTGGACTATGTCCGCATCCTTTTTGAGACTGTTCTCAATGCTCAAGTTGTTGATTTTGATAATGATCCAATTCAAGAAAGCAGAACGATACGTGTTGATAGTCTTGGAATGTCAGCAATTAATTTTAATTTGACAAATGACCAAAAGACTAGTTTGTACAATTCGGGTGTTGAGTGTGCTACCAAATTTGTGAGTCAGTTGACTGTGTAAGTCCACCGTACTAAAAATTAAAAATCACCCAAACGTTGGCAACACTTGGGTGATTTTTAATTTTTAGGAATGTATTTACTTTGCTTTTACGGCTTCAATACCTTCCGCTATTGGGTGATTGGCTTTGAAATCGAAGTTCAATAAATTGGCGATGCTCTTAGCCAATTGTTCATTGTAGAATTGCCCTGATGTGATTTCACCCTTGGCAGGTGTGTTGGGTCCAATGATTGCAAACCAGGTCTCATCCGAATGTTCATGTTTAGTTCCGTGGCTTTTCCATCCATCAGTTGTCACACCTCTTCCGTGGTCGCAGGTGATGATAAAGGTGGTTTTGTCTTTGTACTCAGGAGTGGCTTGACACCAGTCCCATAGTTCTTTGACAAATTCATCACCGTATTTTGCAGAGTTCAGATAATCAACATATCTTCCACCGTGTGCAAAGTCATCCGTTTCGTCAAATACTAGAAACATACATCTAGGTTTGTTTTGTTTCATGTATTCAAATCCCATGGTGAAGGTAGCGCCATCGAGACGCACGCCATCAAAAATATCAGGAAGGTGGTATTGCATTTTGTTGAGCAATGCGGTGCTAGTTCCGGCAACTCCATCAGGCATTTTTTCGAATCCTGCATTCACATACACTCCGCTTCTTTTTTCGTTGATGATGTCATTAAATGCATCCCATGAAGTAAATGCAGCAACTTTACCTTTGTATTCATCCGTTTTGTTGAGTGCCTCTAGGATGGTTTCATTGGGATTAGGACCGAATTCATTCGAATTGATGTTCTTGTCAGCATATCCGCTCAGCAGCTCGTTGTAGCCAGGGTAAGAGAACCAAAATGGATTTTTTACATTCACAAAACTGTTTTTTGTGCGGTTGCCATATATCTGACCTTTTTCCTTTACAGTTGACCAAAGAAAAGGCATCAGCATGCTTCTACGTGCAGCCACATCGCTGTTCCAGTATTTTTTCATGCACTTTTCTTTATTTGATACAAAGGTTTTGTTGTTGATAATGGTAGTATCAGCACCATTAAATACCTCTTGCCAGCGAAGACCGTCCATCACCACAAACACAATGTTTTTAGTGGTTTGGCCGTGAGTAGGCTGAAGAGCGAATCCGCTTAGTGAGCAGATGATTATTAGAATTGTTTTTTTCATTTTAATGATTGTTTTTGTGTTTATTAATAAAAATGGAGTGATAAAAAAAAATGGACTGTAAGTCTTTACTTAGCAGTCCATTTTATAAAGTTTTCGTTATTCTAACAACCACATCTTACCGTTGATGTCATCTTTTTTAGCGTATCTTTCAATTGCTGTAGTATAGTTCTCAAGATTTACATCATCTTCCGTTGAAAAATACTGAAAACGCAATGGAATTCTACCTGAGTTACCAGTACCTGCGCCTACACTAAAGGATGGAACGCCAGTACGACGATAAGTGAAGTATGATTCTAGTCCAGCGTGTTGATACAGAGCAATGTATTTTTGTTTCAAGATTTGTGTAAGTCCTGCTGCATTGTTGCCTGCATATTTTACAGAATCTTGCGCGTAGTATTTACTAAAGTCAAATGGAATAGAATATGATTTGTAGGCCACATTTACTTCTTCCGATATTTTTGCATTGTTTTTGAAGAAGTAGGCAGTGAAATTGCCTTTTTCAGGAATTCCATAAGTTGCCATTGATGCTTTGATACCTGCAGTGTAGTATGCTTCTGCATCACCTACTGGTCCTGTAGCCAACCAACCTCTATTGATGGCTTCAGCAATAGTAAAGCAAGTTTCAGTAAATGACAATTCCAATGAAGGTTCGCCAGTGTAGGTACGATAATATCTGTATCTGTTGATAAGTGAATACAAACCTTTTCCTGCATTACTACCCATGACTCCTAAGTCTTCACCAGGATTAGCACCTGCAAATGAGGCAAAAGTGGTATCTGAGGTGATGTTGTTCAATGAGTCAGCTGGCTCGCAAGTCACAAACACACGAGGGTCTTTGTGGTTGGTCAACAACTTAACATAGGTCGCAGAGCTGTTGTATCTTAATGCATCAAATCCAAAGTTTCCTGGGTTTTTTGGGTACAAATTGCTAGGATACAAATACACAAATTTCAAATCGTCTGACGAACTTGTCATGATTGGATATTTGGTTGGATTGCTCACAATGTCCGAAAACTGTTTCTTGATGTTCAATGTAGCATCACTTTCTTTTTTGCTTAAGTGAATAAGCAAGCGTAAGCGAAAGGTATTAACCGTTTTCTGCCATTGTTTTAGGTCGTTTGCGAAATAGAAATCTCCAGAAAGCTCTCCGCCAGTAGTAGAACCAATCAATGCAGTAATGTCTGTATTAGCTTCTTCCAAAAGCGTAAAGCATTGATTGAAAACTTCTTTTTGAGTGTCGTATTTAGGTTTCATATTGGCAGCACCTTTTAATGCTTCCGACATGGGGATGTCACCCATTTGCAAACTCATGGTGCTAAAGAAGTAAGCTTTCAAAAATTTACCCAATGCGCTGTACACATTTCTATCAGGCAATCCTAATCTTTTGGCTTCTTCTTCCATTTTTACCACATTGGTGATGGTTGTGTACAATTCTTCACCAGCACCGAAGTCATATCTGTTGTTACCATAATAATCATAATTACATAGGTAGTATTGACCTCTTCTTTCGTCCATGGTAGATGGAGCTCGGTGTAGTTTGTACAACACAGTTTTAAGCAACATGGATGGCGAAACATTGTTAGGTACATTCGAGTTTTGCTTTAACTCTTCGAAATCGCGACATGACCAAGTAGTCAAAAGTACCAGCGACAGTATAAGAATGATAAATTTATTGTTTTTCATTTTTTTCATTTTTTTATTAATGTTCGATTTTTTTTAGAATACGATATTTACATTGAAGCCAAATCGTCTTGTAGTAGGGGTTTGAAGTCCTGTAGAAGCTGTTGTACTATTAAATTGATCCAAATCCACATCTTTGAATCTAATGTCAGCGTAGAAATACAACAGATTACGTCCCACAAATGAAATAGTAGCTTTGGTAATGCCAAGTGGTGTTAACCATTTAGTTGGGAGGTTGTATCCTATTTGAAGTTCACGCAGTTTGGTGTACGTTCTACTCATCAAGTTACCTTCTTCGATGGCGTAATACTTGCTCACATAATCTTGCACAAACACCTTACTTGTGTTTGGAGCAAATGTTAAGTCATTCATGTTTGAAATTGCTCCACTAATAGGGTCGAATTCAATTTTTTTACCATTCGATACCACTACACCTTCCCCTACATAAGTTCCTTTATAGGTGCTTGATCCTGCATTTATATCGTCTTGTAAACGAGCTTCACCATATTTTCCTTCTACAGTTTCCATGTTTCTACCACCACGCATGGTTCTTTTGTGGATATTGTCCA
>CANIXM010000160.1 GCA_947471245.1 Paludibacteraceae bacterium
CCTTTGCAGAATTATTCTAAGCCGACTAAACCAAAGGCGTGGAGAAGTGTTTCAAAGATAAAAACGATATGCAATCGAAAATATATCAACTCACCGATTTTTTACCCACTACCAAAAAGGAACTTGAGATCAGAGGATGGGACGAAGTAGATGTGGTTCTATTTACGGGTGATGCTTATGTGGATCATCCTGCATTTGGTGCTGCTGTGATTGGTAGAATCCTTGAGGCACAGGGCTTGAAAGTGGCCATAGTTCCTCAGCCCAACTGGCGCGACGACCTGCGTGATTTCAAAAAAATGGGACGACCACGGTTGTTTTTTGCAGTTTCTGGTGGTAATATGGACTCGATGGTAAATAAGTACACCGCCAACAAGCGACTTCGGTCTGATGATGCCTATACGCCTGATGGCAAAACAGATATGCGTCCTGACTATGCCACCATTGTCTATTGCGACATTATCAAAAGTCTGTATCCCGATGTGCCTGTAGTAATAGGTGGGATAGAGGCTTCATTGCGCAGGTTTACGCATTATGATTATTGGTCTGATAAATTGATGCCCAGTATTTTGGTTAACTCCAGAGCTGATTTGTTGATTTATGGAATGGGTGAGAAGCCCATTGTGGAATTGGTACACCAGTTGAAAGCGGGTGTGGCATTTTCTGAGATAACGGAAATTCCACAAACGTCCTATTATGCAAAAGTTCCGACCAATAATTTGGAGTGGAAAGACATCGAATTGGTGCCACACGAGATTTGCCTTACCGACAAGAAAAAATATGCCTCCAATTTCAGATACATAGAGGAAGAATCCAATAAATACAATGCATCTCGATTAGTTCAAAAAACTGGAAACAAGTACATCGTGGTTAATCCTCCGTATGAGCCAATGAATCAAGCCGAGATAGATGCTTCTTTCGACTTGCCATTTACCCGCATGCCCCATCCAAAATACAAAGGCAAAACCATCCCTGCTTATGAAATGATTAAGTTCTCAGTGAATTTACATCGCGGATGCTTTGGGGGTTGTGCATTCTGTACCATTTCAGCTCATCAGGGCAAGCACATAGCATCACGCTCCAAAGTGTCCATCATCAAAGAGGTCAAACAGGTGGTGCAGATGGATGATTTCAAAGGCTATATCAGTGACTTAGGCGGTCCATCGGCCAATATGTATGCCATGAAAGGAAAAGACATGGAGGCTTGCCATGAGTGTAATCGTCCATCGTGCATTTTCCCTAAAGTTTGTGCTAATTTAAATACTGATCACACACCATTACTAGACATTTATAAAGAGGTGGATGCTGTACCTGGTATCAAAAAATCATTTATTGGCAGTGGAATAAGATATGACATGTTGCTCAGTGACTCCAAAGATGCAGTGACCAATAAGAGTCATGTGGAATATATTAGGGAACTGATAAAAAATCATGTTTCGGGTAGATTGAAAATTGCGCCTGAACATACCTCTGACAAAGTGCTGAAACTAATGCGTAAGCCGTCATTCGATTATTTTGGGCAGTTCAAAAAGCAGTTTGACAGAATCAACAAAGAGGAGGGATTGAACCAACAGCTGATTCCCTATTTCATTTCCAGCCATCCAGGTTGCGAAAATGTGGACATGGCCGAGTTGGCTGTTTCTACCAAACAATTGGATTTTAAACTAGAACAAGTGCAAGATTTTACGCCTACACCCATGACTTTGGCAACTGAAATCTATTATTCGGGTTATCACCCATACACATTGGAACCAACTTATACCGCCAAAAGCAAAGAAGACAAACTGGAACAACGCAAATTTTTCTTTTGGTACAAACCAGAATATAAATCTCAAATCATCAAAGATCTTCAAAAGATGAAGCGCCCTGATTTACAGCGAATGCTTTTTGAGAAATGGAAATGATGAAATAATTAATAATTAAAAATTAAAAATTGATAATTAATAGGCTGTATATCATGTTTTTGTGGTTTAACTGTCAGGAAAATTGAACCACAAAAGTACCAGGTAGCGTTGAACGCTCCAATATAATTACAGATAACTTTGCAAATAGTATTGCTGGTAATTAGGGTCTGCTGAAAAACACCGAAGGAGTTAACTGTGGATAATCCCTACGGGAATATTATATGTGAAGTGCAAATAAAATGAACAAATAGGCTATAAACACTTGCACTTGCGAAAGAACAATGTCCATTATATGGTTGTATAATAGATGTTTATATCTTTTTAAGCAGACCCTAACTAACTTTTGACGTTATTGAAGAGAAAATGAAATTACACAGCAGCCATACCATTGATATTTACTCTGCACTCAGTGAGTCAGAAATGGCCCTACCCTATGTAGATGCTGGTATAAGTGCTGGCTTTCCGTCACCTGCACTTGATTTTGTGGACATGACCATCGATCTCAATAAGCACCTGGTCAAACATCCATCGGCTACGTTCTATGGTCGTGTAAAGGGTCAATCGCTTAAAAATGCTGGGATTACAGATGGTGATTTGCTCGTAATTGATAGAAGTCTTAACCCTGTAAATGGGAAAATAGCCGTGTGCTATATCGATGGAGAGTTTACGGCCAAACGTATTAAAAAAACGAAAGACGAACTATGGCTTTTGCCCGAAAATGATGACTATGAGCCAATCAAAGTCGAGAAAGAAAATGACTTTGTAGTATGGGGTATTGTTACTCATGTAATTAAATCGGTATAAATGTTTGCCTTAATAGACTGTAATAATTTTTATGCCTCTTGCGAGCGGGTTTTCCGTCCTGATTTGAACGGAAAACCTATTGTGGTGCTGTCCAACAACGACGGATGCGTAATCGCACGTAGCAACGAAGCCAAAACCCTTGGCATTCCTATGGGTGCTCCTGCATTTGAATACGAGCAACTTTTCAAAGCAAATGATGTACATGTATTTTCACCCAATTTTGCTTTGTACGGGGATATGAGTCAGCGTGTTATGAGCATTCTGGAAGATTATAGTCCCGAAATGGAAATTTACAGCATCGATGAATGCTTTCTTAGATTGCATGGCTTGGATTTTATCGACTTGCAAGACTATGGCAACCAAATGCGAAACAAAGTAGTACGATGGACAGGTATCCCCATCAGCGTGGGCATAGCACCTACCAAAGCACTTTCAAAAGTTGCCAACCGTATTGCAAAAAAATACCCCACCCACACCAATGGCGTGTATATTATCGACAACGAAGACAAACGTGTAAAAGCTCTCAAATGGCTTAAAATTGAAGATGTATGGGGCATTGGCAGACAGCACAGCAAACGCCTCAAAAGCATGGGCGTAACCACTGCCTATGACTTCACCCAGTTGGATGATAGTTTTGTACGTAAAAACTTCTCTGTAGTAGGATTACGATTGAAAATGGATCTGCAAGGCATACCCACCTTGGACTTAGAAGAAGTACAAGCAAAGAAAAATATCGCTACCACACGTTCGTTCGAAACCAATTATACTGAATTGAGCCAGCTCAACGAGCGTGTAGCTACATTTGCAGTGTCTTGTGCCGAAAAATTAAGAAAACAACACTCCTGTTGTGGATCGCTCATGGTATTTATTCACACCAATGGACACCGTAAGGACCTTCCTCAATACAGCAAAAATATTGTGGTAAAACTCCCCTATCAAACCAACTCAAGTATCGAACTTGCCAAATTTGCAGTGCAGGCACTCAGTCTTATTTTCAAACCAGGATATGCTTACAAAAAAGCTGGGGTAATACTTCAAGATTTTTCACCCGAAAACCATCAGCAACAAACACTTTTCGATAATCGAAACCAAAGACATATCCCACTGATGCAAGCCGTGGACAAAATTAACAAAATGTATGGCCAACAAAAAATTCGTCTAGCATCACAAGATCCGAAACGAGTATGGAAAATGAAACAAGAAAAATTATCGCCACGATATACTACCAAATTGTCAGACATCATAACCATTCATGTATAATGTGCTTTCATACCCAACAATCAAAAAACGCTCAAGAGCTGGAACACAGATTTAAAGCCAAATTTGTTCAAAATCAAAACTACCAACCAGGCATCTACAATGGATTTTCATATCCTACAACACCTGTTATTACAAACGAAAACACCTCACTAATACAGCTCATACAATGGGGACTCATCCCTCATTGGGCAAAAGACGATGACATTAAGAAAAACACACTGAACGCTCGGATTGAAACCATTTACGAAAAACCGGCTTTTAGAGATGTTACCAACAAACGCTGTCTGATAATGGCAAATGCATTTTTCGAATGGCAATGGCTCGACCCAAAAGGAAAATACAAACAAAAGTATCAAATCAACCTACCCGACCATGATGTTTTTGCATTTGCAGGACTATGGAGTGAATGGACAAACAAGAACACCAATGAACGTATAAAAACTTATACCATTCTCACCACCGAAGCAAACCAACTGATGAGCACCATTCACAATTCAAAAAAACGCATGCCTGTAATTGTTTCTCAACAATACGAAAATGAATGGCTTGTAAACAACAACCTCCACTTACAAAACGATAGCCTTATTGCCACACCGATTTAACAAAAAATTTATCAGTAAAAATTTTGATTATGGCACACAACAAAATTTTAAAATTTATAGTTGTGTTATAAATTGCTAACTATTACATAATCAAACTTGTAACTTAAAAATAGGTGCCAGTAACTACTTATATGAAGCACTTCAATATTCCCAAAATTTAAGTAACTTTGCTCATTGGTTTTTTCTAAATAAAATCCTTCATGACTTTAGCTGAAATATTAGCCCTTTGTAAGCGCCACAATTTAGTGTTTTACAGTTACCGACTACCCCACTCTACCGATATATTTACAGGCATTCAGCTGTCAGATAAGGTCATAAGCTCACAAACCATAGAACTCAATAAAAAGGGCTTTTTGATAGCACCATTCCATGCTGATGTGCGTCAGATTTTTCAGATAATGCCTGACATCTATTTCATGAATGATGAAATAACTGACGCTGAACTGTCCGCCATTGAAAATTCCCACAACAAATCGGAATACATTGATAATCAGCCAATAGCCATTTCTAAAGAAGATTATCTACTGCAGGCCAATCAACTGATTGATTTACTAAAAGCGAAGGTGGTGAATAAGGTGGTATTATCCAGAACAGAAGTTGAAGAAGACATTGAACACTTGGATGCACCAGCTATTTTCTACCAACTGACTCAAAAACATCCACACGCGTTCGTTTCCATATTTCACTTGCCGAAGCAAGGCACTTGGGTGGGTGCAAGCCCTGAAACACTGTTGAGCATAGACACTAATGGCGTAAAAACGATGTCGCTAGCAGCTACAAAACCAGCAAA
>CANIXM010000161.1 GCA_947471245.1 Paludibacteraceae bacterium
GGAAGTTGCAGCAGTTCCGACGTTGATGTTTATTGCAACGAAAGTATTATTCATTCCAGATTTGGTGAAAGTACCATCATTGATAGAAGAACTACCCCCAATAACATTGCCAGTGACAGTGAAACCAGAACCAGAAGTATTGTTGATATAAATGGCATTATAAGCAACAGATGCAGTAGGAATAAAAAGGCTGGTTTCGTATATACTGTTATTATTAATTGTAGAAGCCGTAGTATTACTTGTAAGATAAATTCCGTTTGAAGCAACTCCTTTATTGAAACAGTCATAAATTTTGTTATTACTTATGACGATTCCGCTATTCTCCTTCGCAGCAGTTCCAGAAGAATAAATGGCATTGATGGGTCTATTGGCATTGGACGAAGCTGAGATGTTATTGTTATCAATCACATTTCCGTCATTACCAGTGGTACCAGTGGTGGTACTAAAAAATACTACACCACTTGAAGTGTTGGTTTCAGAACCCAAGATATTACAATACTGTATAGCATTGTTAGAAGCATCATTTATAAATCGAATGGTAGAAGTACCTGCAGTACTGGAATTATTGGCATTAGAAATTGTCAAATCAGGAGTTGTGCCCGTAGCTCCTACCCTACCATCAATAGTTACATTATCAGCACCACTGAGGTCGATAAGAGGTGTGGCCACATTTCCAAGAATGGAAAGTCCTGAAACGGTAGGATAGACAAGTACTGAAGTATAATTGGCAGATCCTGTACCACTAGCATTGAGAATGGCTGCAGCAGCTTCAGAAGTAGAAGCATTGAGTCTTAACTCCAAACTACCTGTATGTGTACCTGCATTGATGGCACTGAAGGCACCGCGTAAGGTGTTATATCCTGCTTGAAGAACGCCTGATTTGTACACATCCACATTGGTAAGCAAGGTGCCAATTTCAAAAGCACCCATGGTAGGAGTAGCTAACCTACCCGCACCGGTGTAATCAGACCCAACACCAGTACCTGTTGTTCCTAGAAGGATAACCGATGAAGGCAAATAATTGTTAGCCACTGTACCACCAGCATTGGCAAAAGCTGGATTAATACTCACACTGTTTGAATTTTGCCCAGTAGCAGTTTGAAGGGCGGAAAGTGAAGTCCTTGCTGACCCAAAATAAGCAAAAACACTTCCTGTACCAGTTGAGAAATAATCATTATAATCAATAGAATAAGTACCACCAGTAGATGACACGTACAATGGGTAATGCAGATTTGCCCCTGAGACAGTAGAACGAGCATTTACCAAAATATTGTTTTTAATATTCCTTACATTGTTATTAGAAGCACTGTAAAGTGCATAAGACTTTGGGGTAGCTCCTGAGGCCAAACTACCAAACAAATATATGGTATTATAATACATGCTATTAGTTGTACCAGTAGCACCCGTTTCATACATTCCATAAAGAGTAGTTGCTGTATTACCGCCCAGTGAAATAACATTATTTGAATAAGTAGTAGTACCTGCAGCAATTCTGATTCCAAAAATTGAAGCTAAAGCACCTGTAGATAGGTTTGACAGGTTATATATAAAGTTTTGAGACACGGTGTTGGAGGCAGTTCCGGCAGAAAAATAGAGACCAGTCACAACCACACTTGCAGAACCAGAATATGTGGATGATAGATTATAAATGGTATTGCCTGAAACTGTTCGTTGAGTTGTGCTTCCAGAAATTGAGATTCCCATAACTGAAGCTCCACTGGTAGTTCCCACATTAGCATTCATGGCAGTAAGGTCATGAATGGTATTATTGGAAATGGTATTGGTACCAGCAGTAGAAACAATGCCATTGACAACACCAAAATTAGGATTGGTCGAGCTATTTATCAAATTAGAAATCTTATTGTCAGTGACATTGACAGTGGCAGTACCGGATGAGTATATTCCATAAACATACTGACCAGTGGATGTACTTGCAGATCCGGCATTGATACTTGAAGACGTATTATCATCACCAATAACGTTGTTGATGATGTACATATTTCCAGCAGATGAATTTTTATAGATTCCATAAAAATTGGTAGATGCAGTACCAACGTTATTAGTGGTAATAGATGCGATGGTATTGTTTCTACAATCTACCATCCCTGAACTAGTCACATATACACCATACACATTTGCATTGGTGGCACCCCCACTCACAGAAATACAACCATTTCCTGACGGAGCACCGATAATATTTCCTTGGTCAGTCCCTACATTTACCGAACCTGCGGTAATATAAATTCCTGCAAAGGTGGCTGCACCAGAATTTGTCCATGAAATATTTTTGATAGTGTTGTTTTGAATACAAGTCACAGTTCCTGTTCCGACATTAACACTGATGGCGTAACAGTTATTGTTATTCCCAGACTTGGTAAACACCCCAGTATTGCCCGATACACTGCCTCCGATAGTATTGCCAGTAACCACAAAACCAGTACCAGTGGCATTGTTGAGATAAATCAAATTGTAAGTAACAGCAGCCGTAGTAACAAGAGAGGTTGTTTCGTAAATACTATTACCAATAATAGAACAAGCAGTAGTATTGGAAGACAAATTAATGGCAGAGCTTGCAGAAGCAAGATTGATAAAATTATATATGTTATTATTACTAATATTGATACCTGTATTTAATTTGCCAGCTGTTCCTGAAGAGAAAATTGCATTCAGAGGTCGGTTTGCAGCCGTGGTAGAACTAATGTTGTTGTAGGAGATGGTGTTGTTATTATTTCCTTGACCTCCAGTAGAAGTGCTGAAGAAAACGACACCACTTGTGGAATTGGTTTCAGCACCCAAAATATTGGTGTATTGTATGGTGCTATTGACAGTACCATTGATAAAACGGATGGTAGAAGTACCAGCAGTGTTGGAAGTAGAAGTATTGGAAATGGTCAAATCTGGAGTTGATCCAGTGGCGTTCAAGCGACCATCGATGGTGACACTCTCTGCTCCATTGAGGTTGATTATTGGTGCACCAGCAATGCTACCAGTGATGGTTTTTCCAGAGACAATGGGGTATATAACTACCGAAGTATATCCAGCACTTGCGTTAAGCGTGGCAGTTGCAGTCTCGGTGGTATTGTCCTTGATTTGAATTGTGACAACTCCATTATAGGCACTACCCGCATTGGTGTTGATAGCATCGAAAGCCAGTTTTAGAGTGGTAAAATCACTTCCAGTTGCGCCTACGGTTTTGGTTATGTCAGCAAAAATATAAGAAGTAGAACAAAACAATAAAAAAGAAACAGTCAGAAATGCTTTAAGGTGTAATACTTTCTTCATACCATTTTTGAATTAATGAAATTAGTTGATGAGTTGACTTTTAGAATCAACCTAGATTCGGCTAAAAAAGTTCATAAAACTTTCATGTTTAACACATTAGTAAACGGGATAAACATTTACAGAAATTATTCACTTTTCAGCACTACAAAACTAATTCATTTATGGATTAAGAAAGTAGTACTAAAAGTCTATATTATTCATTATTAGACATTTAACACTGACAGTGATTGTAAACAAAATATAACACAATTGAAATATTTTCATAAAGAAAATATCAGATAAAATGACTATAAGTGAACCAATGAAGTGTAACATCACTCGACAAAAGTCCAACAAATATAGAGTCAAGAAAGTGTTATTAAAAATGGGGAGATTGAAAATAAAAAATTTATAGTTGATTGGTCAAATTATATATCTGCAACAGATATTAACATTTATTAATGCGGCATGGTCAATTAATTTTAAATTTGACAGTTTTCGAGCAAAAATTTGTATTTATGACAACTATATACACTCCTGGTTTTAAGTCAGTTGGATATTCATTTAGCTGATTAGGGGTCACGGTCTGATGAGACACAACAATGCCAGTGGAAGCTTGTAAAATATCCATGCTGAAGGTCAGGTCAGTGTCATTGCGAACAAAAACAGTAGAGGAAATCGAATATACAACTAGAGGTGATTGCGATGCATCAGACACTGAAGTTGGGATACCTCCACCATCCACCCATTGCGGACTGGAGGTGTACATCACAAATCGTTTGGAAGCTGGTTGCTGTTTTGGCGTCTTGAATACATACTTCACTCCAGCGGTGGTAATATCAATAAGAGTATCCATCACCACATCATATAGGTAAAGCACTTTATAAGCATTGGACAAGTTCTGATGCATGACACTTAATGTATAAACCGTATCTATGCCAGACTTAAAATAAAGATTTACTTCATTCACGTCATTGACGGCATCTATCTGATACTTACTATTATCTATTTCTTGAGCAAATAACTGCACAAAAGTCGAGGAGGTGTTGGTTTCATATCCATCCCATCCATTATCAAAATTATGCGTACAAAGTGGGTTGGTGATGAACCACACACAGTCGGCATTGGTAGCGCCTGTCACATCAATGCGAGTAGAAATGGCACTTGATGCAGCATGCGCATTAGTACCACAGAAAATTAGTGCCAACAGTACAATGAAAGAAGTAGTTTTTTTCATAAGCAAAGGCATTAATTGGTTAGTTACGAGACAGCAAAAAAAGTAGCATACACTCAACAAATACACCCACAGTGGGCATTGTTAAATGCATCAATTTTTGGTAAAACGGCAACAATACCACTTTTTGAAAATCATGTTTCGAAAAAAGAAGTGCTGATAATTGAAACCATAATATTACAAAGTTCGAATTGATCTATTTGGCACACCTAACCGAAAATCAGCGAGCCAACAATCAACATAAAACGCTTTAAAATGAAACAGTTACACACGAATGGTAAAGGAACAATGAGAATGAAGCAAATACAACAGCCAAAAGATGTTATTGAGCATAAATTTGGCATTGTGGTGATTGAGAAGGCAAATAAAAGTGGCAATATGCGGCGATATTTGCTTTGCGATATTTTGCCTACGGCGGTATTTGCTTCGCGATATTTAATTTGTGACTTTGTGTCTTTGTGTTCAAAAAATGTTTTATCAGACGCCGCATGCGTCGTTTCTTCAATTATCAATTATCAATTATCAATTATTTTCTTGCCTTTTGTTGTTTTATTCTCAATCTTTGGTTTGACCTACCTAATTCGTTATAGAACCAAATAAAATTTATGCATTAATCATAGTTCATTGTCATTTCCAAAATATTGGCTAAATTTGCACGTGAAATTGAACAATGTCTCAAACTCAAAAATAGTAAATTAAACATGAAACCAATGACAAAAAGCCCATTGCAAATAGCTCGCGCGGCTTACCAACCAAAACTTCCTAATGCTCTGAAAGGCAATGTAGTTCTTAATGAAGGTGCTGCAACACAGTCAGTAGCTGATCAGGCAGACATCAAAAAGCTTTTCCCTAAC
>CANIXM010000162.1 GCA_947471245.1 Paludibacteraceae bacterium
ACCAACTGTACATATAAAATGACCCAAAGTCATTTTTATGTCTACTGTTGTTAATGCCGTTGCTTCAAACAAATAGTATCAATGAGACGAAGTCGAAATTGGACTATATTGTTTGTGCAAACGGTATAAGTTTGAAGATTTATCTCATATCAAAACAGCTAGTGGAAAATTTTCTACTGGCTGTTTTCATTTGTCAGGCAATTAATTGTAGTAACTCACTTATAATCATGGCTGTAGCTCCCCAAATCTTAACGCCCTGCACACTATAGTAAGGAGCTTGAATCATACCTTGAGTGGATGAAACGTAGAAATCGCCGATAGACTTATTGTGTGGATTGGTTAACTCAGAAAGCCCAATTTCCAGTACAGACTGCACTTCTTTGGGATTTATCACATACTCAGGTTTGCCCGAATGATAGGCGACATAGGGCTTAATCAAAAAATTACTTGGCGGAATGTATAAGTCAGACAACTGCCCCAAAACCTCGAGTTGAGAACCGTCTATTCCCACTTCCTCTTGCGTCTCTCTGGTGGCTGTCATCAAAAAATCAAAATCATCTTTCTCCCTCTTGCCACCAGGAAAAGCTATCTGACCACTGTGAAATCCATCGTATTCAGCACGTTGAATAAACAAAACATGCAATTCCGAATCCTTTGGGAAAAGAATAATCATCACAGCACTTTGCCGCACATTTTGAATATCGAATGGTTTCTCCAACTCTTCTTTTCGGTGTGGTGGAGCCATCTTGAGTTGTGCTGACAGACCAGGTGGTGCTTGCAGTAATTTAGCTTTGATGCTTTGAATGTCCATGGGTTCTATATTGCTTTATAACGTTGGCTATACCGCGTGTTAGCGGCTGGCATTTTACAAATAATTGTCGCCACTGAGCTGAACTAGTGGAATTTCTCACCTTTTGCCAGCTTTTCAATAATTTCCTTCATTCGCTTGTCTCTTGTCTCTTGCTTTTTTGCGGTCTGAAGGCGAAATCCAATAGAGAAAAGATTAGTCTTATTGAGACACATAAAAAACTTTTCAGCTTTTTTATTTTTGCTAAGTTCTTTTAGAAAGTCTTCAGGTATAGTCATTTTGCTTGGGGAATCGTAAGCCTTTTCCCAATTACCGTATGCTTTGGCTTTTTCGACAGCTTTTAATCCTGCGGTTCTCATTCTTCCTTCATTGATTAATCTTTCAACATGTCCAATATTTATTTTGGACCAAATACTTTTTTCTCTTCGAGGACAATACTTTTGCAAATAGGCTTGTTCGTCAAATGCTTTTTTTTGACCATCAATCCACCCATAGCAAAGAGCTACATCAAGTGCTTCCGAATAGCTAATGGCCTTTTTTCCGGAATCTTTCTTGAATATTTTGAGCCAAATCCCATTTGAGCTATCGTGATTCTTGACGAGCCAAGTTTCAAATGTTTCAGATGTATCAAATTCTATTATTGGAATAATGTTTAGTTTAGTCATATCCAGTGGCGTTTTTTCGTTCTGTATGCTTGCCGCTAAGGAATTATATGGGTAAAACCTAAGGAGGAAATAAACCACAAAAGGCACAAAAGTAAAAGTGAAAAGTGAAGAAAGAACACAAAACTTTGCCTTTGGCAAATTGTATCTTATACCAATTATTGAACTAAATATAGACTAACTATTATAATTAATACCGACAGGTATTTCTGTTGTGTCCTTTATTCGATTCTCGAATTTGTACTTAAAACTTTTGTGCCTTTTGTGGTTGATTTTTAAAAAGTATTACTTTCGTGTTTTGGAACCTTTTCCCCTTGCGGAACTAAAACTGGAAGGTTTCGTGTTTTTTGGCGAACCTTGCTTTTTGCCATTCGAATTACTCGAACGTTCACGAAGTTCTCTGGATTTGGGATTCGGGTTGGAAGAGCGGGCAGCCTTTTTCTTGTCCACAGATGAAGCCTCAAAAACAGATTTTGCTCCACGAGATTTAGGTGGAGAGGAGCTTTTAGTTGAATTGCTAGCAGATTCTGATGTTGAAGAAGAGGTCGCTAAAGACGCCATAATGTCGCTCATTTCGTGAGGTTCCAACGGTCGCCATTCGCCCAATGGAAGGCCTTTGAGATGAATGTTCATGATCCTAACTCGCTCAAGTTTAGTCACCTCATAGTCAAAAAACTCACACATGCGTCTGATTTGTCGGTTCAGTCCCTGAATCAAAGTAATACGAAACGAGTAAACAGATTCTTTCACCACTTTACATTTTTTGGTGGTCTCACCGAGTATGGGTACTCCAGCCCCCATTTTATGAATAAACTCATCGGTAACAGGCTGATTTACTGTAACTATGTATTCTTTCTCGTGTTTATTACCCGCTCTGAGTATCTTGTTAACGATGTCACCATTGTTGGTCAAAAAAATTAGACCTTGAGAATCTTTATCCAACCGACCGATAGGAAAAATACGCTCATGGTAGCCAATGTAATCAATGATACTATCTTTCACACCCACTTCGGTAGTACTGATAATTCCCACTGGTTTATTGAAGGCAATAAATACAAAATCTTCACCTTCCTTTTGCTCTATCAACTGACCATTAAGCATTACCTGATCTTTGGAACTCACTTGATCTCCCACAGAAGCTCGTTTCCCATTGACAAACACATGCCCTTGTTCAATATATCTATCCGCCTCTCTGCGAGAACAAACACCACTATCACTTATAAATTTATTCAAACGAAATGTTTCGGACATATTCAAAATGGATTAAAAAAATATGCCTCAAAAGTACAGAAAACTATCCATACTTCTGGGACATACATTAATAGATTAAATGATTACCTGTAGACTAACTATAGTTTGCCTTCGGATTATCGATATTGATTATTATTGGCAGATAACGCAACCCTCACATTTGGACAATTCACCTCTGAGACGCTTTTCTACAAGCATTTTGATACGGTCTTGAAGTGCTTCGATGCGAATGTTTTCAATCACATCATTCGTAAAGGCAAACATCAGCAACAGACGCGCTTCTTTCTCAGAAATACCTCTTGACTGCAAGTAAAACTTAGCGATTTCATCGAGTTGCCCTACTGTAGCACCGTGTGAACACTTCACATCATCTGCATAGATTTCCAGCTGAGGTTTGGTATTCATACGTGCCGTTTTGCTTAGCAAAATATTCCTATTGGTTTGAAATGCAGCAGTTTTTTGTGCATCCTTTGCTACAAATAATTTTCCAGTAAATCCACCAACTGCCATATCATCAAGGACATACTTGAATAATTCCTTCGAATTGCAATTTGGCTTATTGTGTAGTATGGAGGTGAAATTGTCCACTTTTTGATTTTTATCACCTATCACCATTCCACATAGCATGGCATCACAGTTTTCACCATTTAGATTAATCTCCACCGTATTTCGAGTTACGCCATTGTGCAATGTGATAATATTGCCTAAAACGCTTGATGAGGCTGATTGATCAATCAATAAGGTCGATAAATTCGTCGTTTTTGTGTTGGTATTTTCAAGTTTGTAATGCTCATAGGTTGCATTTTCACCCACAAAGACTTCAGTGACTCTGTTGCATAAAAACTTCACATCATCTACCGTATGATCACACACCAACAGTTGAGCCTTTGCACCTTCCTCTAAAATCACAAGGTTGTGACTATTGGCCATAAAATCCACGTCAGAGCGCATGATATTAACCAACTGCACAGGTCTGTCAAGCACCACATTTTTAGGTACATACATAAAAAATCCATCCTGAGCAAATGCTCCGTTGAAAGCTACAAGTCCATCCTCCTTTTTCGCACTGAGTTTACCCAAATAGCGAGCAATCAAATCAGGATGCGATTTGCCAACTTCCTTGAGGCTCCCTACTATCACCCCTTCAGGAAGAGCATTATTACGTGGGTCTGAGACTGGATAGAAACCATCGTTGACCACAAAATACAAAAAGGACTTGATGCCAGGCACATCACACTTAAATACTTCATACGGATTAACAGGAATTGGAATCCGATTGATGTTCAAACCATAGTCGGCAGACAGTGGCTCTTTTAAATCCGAATACTTATAGTTTTCCAATTTGGTAGTTGGAAATCCTATTCTTTCAAACAAGGCAAATGAACCATCTCGCAGATCATTGAGTGGTGATGCCGAATGCATTTTGACATTCGCTTGTTGCTCCTTGTATAAGTCAATATATTGTTGTTCCATCTCCTATCCGTCTATTTCTTTTTTGATCCAATCATAGCCTTTTTCTTCCAGTTCCAGCGCTAATTCCTTACCGCCTGTCTTTACGATTCGCCCATTATAAAGCACGTGAATAAAATCAGGCACAATATAATCTAATAGCCTCTGATAGTGCGTAATAACAATTGCGGCATTATCCGAACGGCGTAGTTTGTTCACGCCACTAGCTACTATTCGCAACGCATCTATATCCAATCCTGAGTCAGTTTCATCGAGAATAGACAAGCGTGGATCCAGCATGGCCATTTGAAAAATTTCGTTGCGTTTTTTCTCTCCACCAGAGAAACCTTCGTTCACAGAACGGTTTGCAAGCTTGTTGTCCAGCTCTACCAACTCTTTTTTTTCACGCATCATTTTCAAAAAATCTGATGCAGAGATCGGGTCAAGGTTTTTATACTTTCGATGTTCGTTCACAGCTGTTCGCATAAAGTTGGTCATGCTCACCCCTGGTATTTCCACCGGATATTGGAAACTAAGAAACACACCCTCTCTCGATCGGCCTTCTGGCGGCAAGGATAATAAATCCTTTCCGTAAAAAGACACTTCTCCATTGGTCACTTCATAATTTTGGTTGCCCGAAAGAACAGATGCAAGTGTTGATTTCCCGGCACCGTTTGGACCCATGATAGCATGTACTTCTCCTGGTTTTACACTTAGACTTAGTCCTTTTAATATCTCTTTGCCATTAATACTGGCATGTAAATTTTTTATTTCTAACATATTTCATTTATTTTATCACATAGTTCACATGAATTAATTTTTGTATTAGTTCACATAGAAATGACTAAAGTCATTTATTCTGTTGGCAATAATGCAAATTGTTCTGTAACGTATGTTTTTTGTCCTTCTCTAAATATATTTGTACAGTAAAAATTAATTATCAACCCTTTTGGTTTTTTAAGGAGTTTCAGATAAGTAAGCAGCTGAGCATGGTGTACAGGAAGCAATTTTTCAACAGCCTTAATCTCCACAATAATCAAGTCCTCAACTAACAAATCGAGTCTCAAAGCATTATCAATTTCTTTTCCTTTGAATACTACTGGCACTTCCAGCTGGCTCTTGACTTTTAACCCACGTTCCTCAATTAGC
>CANIXM010000163.1 GCA_947471245.1 Paludibacteraceae bacterium
ATCAGACCATTCAGCAAAATCAAGAAATAGAACAAAACTACATCAAGGATCAAAAAGGGGGTGTGGTTTACAATTATTCGTTCAACGCCAAACCCGTAGAACCTTTCAAAGCAGTCAAAGCTTTTGATAAACCAATCTTTAAAATTATTAAAGATTTCAATTTTAATTATCTTCCAGTGTCCATTGGGTTCAATACCAACTTGATGCGCACATTTACGATGGTGAAAAACAGGGATTTGAATGCTCGCTATTCGGGTGTTTCTATACCCGATACGCTGTTGCTCAATCACAGCAAGAATTTCTTGTGGAATAAACAGTTTGATCTCAAGTATGACCTTACGCGTGCTGTGAAGTTAAGTCTTCAGACCACCATGAACTCTACAATAGATGAGACCAGAAATTATACACCAGAATTGCAACAGTACTACAATGACAATGTAAGTAACAATAATAACTATCAAAATTGGAAAGACACTGTAACTTCAAGTTTGAGAAAACTGGGTAATCCGTTCACATATCAACAAGTGTTTTCGGCTACTTGGAATTTGCCTATCAATAAAATACCAATTTTTGACTGGATCAACTCCAATGCAAGCTATAATAGCAACTATGATTGGAGAAAAATGGCATTAGTCGGAGGGAAGAATATCGGAAATACAGCCACCTCACTTGGCTCTTGGCAGGTAGATGGACAGTTTAACTTTGAAAACCTGTATAACAAGTCCAAATATTTGAAAGAAGTAAATAAAAAGTTTGGTCCCAAAAGTGCAAATCCTCAAAAATTTGAACCCAAGACTTATTCTCAAAAAATTGTACTTATCAAAGATTTGCCATTGACAGTGGAGCATAAATTGGGTGCTGATAAAATGAAAGTAACCATCATAGACAAATCTGGTAAGGAAATAAAAGTGGGCTATAAAATAAAAAATGGTTCGTCCATGGATCTTACATCAAAAGTGAATACAGACACCCTACTCATTACGATAGTAACCCAAGATCCAGACAAAGAGTCTGTCGCTAAAATCACGGCGGACATGGTAGCCCGTATGGTGATGATGGTGCGTAGAGCTTCCATCACCTATCGCCAGTCCAACAGTACTACGCTTCCGGGCTTTATGGGTGAGCCAGAATTCTTAGGTCAGCAAAGTATGAATGGAGAAATGACACCAGGCTATTTGTTTACTTTCGGTGTGCAAGAAAAGAACCTTCAAGACCTCAAAAAGTCATTGGATAATATGGCTAGAAATAGCGTGATATATCGCGATAAGAATATTGTAACACCAGTAACTACAGCATTTTCTTCAGACTTGGATGTGAAGGCTAACATAGAGCCTATTGCAGGACTCAAAATTGATTTGAATGCAAAAAGATACGAAGCCACCAACACCTCCATCCAACATATGGTTCCGGGTAACCCTTCTTCCTACACCGGTAGTTACAACATCACACAGATAGCCCTTGCTACTGCATTTATGCCAATAGGGTCACCTAAGAACAATTATAATTCTGAACCATTTAATAACTTTAAGGGTTATAGACAAGTAATTGCAAATAGGTTGAATGCTGATTATGTAGGTAAAAGATATTCTAGTACCGGTGGGTATAGTCAAACTTTTAGTGGCAATGAGTTTATACCAGATAGTTCTAAGTATAATACAAAATCAGCCGACGTCCTAATACCAGCATTCTTGGCTGCTTACACAGGTCAAGATCCCAGAAAGATTGCTACCAATCCTTTCCTCGGTTTTTTGAGCTTGATGCCCAACTGGAGAATAAGTTATGATGGATTTTCAAGAATAGCATGGGTGAAGGAACGTTTTAAGACTGTAACTTTTACACACGCCTATACTTGTAAATATGGTATTGGGGGATATACCTCATTTACTAATTGGACACCTGTAAATGACGGTGTAGATAATACTGCTCTTGGTTTCATTAAACAAGACGTAACCAATATTCCTTTGGCTTCTTCTCCTTATAATTTTGCATCTGTAAACCTTACCGAACAGTTTAGTCCCTTTATTGGTGTTAACACAGTTCTTAAGAATAGTATTACTACTAAGGCAGAGTACAGAAAACAACGAAATCTATCACTAAATGTGACCAGTTTACAATTGGTAGAAGCGGCTACTGATGAATATGTAATAGGGGCGGGTTATATTTTGAAAGACTTTAATGTGATTTTGAAATTGAAATCTAACAAGCAAACGCAAGTCAAAAATGATTTGAAACTGAGTGCCGACGTTTCGTATAAAGACATTAAAACCTTGATAAGAAAATTAGATCAAGATTTGACACAACCCTCCATGGGAAGTCAAGTCTGGTCTATTAAAGTCATGGCAGACTATGTGTTCAGCTCTAAGATGAACATCCAACTGTTTTTTGATCGCCAATCCACTACACCACTTATCTCTTCGTCATTTCCAGTATCGACCACCAATTTTGGTATAAGCTTTAAATTTATGTTGACGAGATAGATAGATAATTGATAATTGATAATTAAGATTGTGAAACCAATCTGAGTAATTTACAAAATGTTAGTTCAAAAAAATCGATAAGCATGAATAGACTGTTATTTGTTATTCTAAGTACTTTTTTTACATTTTCAGGCTTGAATGCTCAGATATTCGAACCTATCAAATGGAAAATTGAACTCAAATCTACTTCTGCTACTAGTGGAGAAGTTAGGCTGAAAGCCAAAATAGATGAGGGCTGGCATCTTTATGGATTGAACATCCCCAAAGATGGTCCAAAGGCTACTGCTATAGTATTTGATAAATTATCTAATGTTAAAAAACTAGGTGGAATATCTGCGCCTTCAAAACTGGAGAAATCCTATGATGCCAACTTTGGTATGGAGCTTAGCTGGTATGTGAATGAGGCTGTATTTATTCAAAAGTTTAGTTTTGATGATCCGGCTAAAGTGAAAATATCAGGATATGTGGAGTACATGGCATGCAATGATATGAATTGCTTACCACCACAACAGGAATCATTCTCGTTTGGTAGCAAAAATCTTCCTGCAGCACAGATTGACAGTTCATTATCAGTAACAAAAACAACCGCAAAAACCGAAAATACTGATTATTGGAAACCTGTAGTCAAAGAATTGCAAAGCCTTGGTTCTACAGCTAATGAAGACCATTCTTCGTTTTTGTTTATCTTTCTAGCTGGATTTTTTGGTGGTCTTTTGGCACTGTTCACTCCATGTGTGTGGCCTATTATTCCTATGACGGTTAGCTTTTTTTTGAAGCGGTCAGACAATAAATCCAAAGGCAGACGTGATGCTATCCTGTATGGAGTGTCTATCATACTCATTTACGTTCTCTTAGGAATCGTTATCACTGCCGTGTTTGGAGCCAGTGCGCTCAATAGTCTTTCTACCAGTGCCGTTTTCAATCTGGTGTTTTTTGCACTCTTGGTTGTTTTTGCTGTTTCATTTTTCGGAGCATTTGAGATTACGCTACCGTCTTCTTGGACCAATAAGATAGACTCAAAAGCCGATTCTACTGCAGGCTTTGTCAGCATTTTATTTATGGCCTTTACATTGGCATTGGTTTCGTTTTCTTGTACCGGACCGATTATTGGTACATTGTTGGTTGAAGTTGCAAGTCATGGTTCTTTGCTTGCACCTATTGTAGGAATGTTTGGATTTTCAACTGCATTGGCCATTCCTTTTAGTCTTTTTGCTCTTTTCCCATCTTGGCTGAAATCATTGCCTCGTTCTGGTGGATGGTTGAATACAGTCAAAGTAGTATTGGCATTTCTGGAATTGGCACTGGCCTTTAAGTTCTTATCTGTTGCAGATTTGGCTTATGGTTGGCACATATTGGATAGAGAGGTCTTTATTTCCATTTGGATAGTTATATTCGCTTTGCTTGGTTTTTATTTGCTAGGTAAGTTGCGTTTTAAACATGATGATCACATAAAGCACACGCCTGTATTTCAGTTATTTATCGCAATTGCTTCCTTTTCATTTGCAGTGTATATGGTACCTGGACTGTGGGGTGCTCCCTTAAAAGCAATTAGCGCATTTGCACCGCCGATGAACACACAAGACTTCAACCTATCGTCGGATGATGCTCAAACCACTTTTACTGATTATGACAAAGGAATGGAATATGCAGCAGCACAAAAGTTGCCTGTGGTAGTTGACTTTTCGGGGTTTGGGTGTGTAAACTGCAGAAAAATGGAAGCCGCTGTGTGGACTGATCCTGTAGTGCATGAAATGTTGAGCAAAAAGTTTGTTTTGATTTCACTGTTTGTAGATGATAAGGCACCTTTGTCCTCTCCCTATACGGTCAATGAAAATGGAAAAACAACTACTATCAAAACTGTGGGAGACAAATGGAGTTATTTGCAGCGATTCAAGTTTGGAGCCAATGCACAGCCGTTTTATGTGATGCTTGATAATGAAGGAAAACCTTTGAATAAGGCTTATACCTTTGATCAAAATCCATCGCATTTCGTGAAGTGGCTCAATAGAAAATAGTACATTTTGTCCTAAATCGTTGCAGTAAATAATGCGATTCTGCCATTCTGCCACCCGAACACTGCCAAATCAGTGTGTCGGGTGTTTTGGCAAAATTATTGTCAGTGTTTTTTGCAATTTTATATTTTCCTTCCTTCAATACATGTTTGAAAGAAGTATAAGGCTAAAAAAAGTTTGATTATGAAGAAAGAAAAGGTAGAAAAAGAAATAGTGGAAGAAACGCTAGTAAATGAAAGTGCTGAAACATTAGTAAATGAAAGCCAAGATGAAAATCAAGTGGAGACTCCTGTGGTAGAAGAACTTGATGCGCCTGTGGATGAACTTGAACTGATGACGATAAAGTGTGCCGAACTAAATGATAAGAATCTACGGTTAATGGCTGAGTTTGACAACTATCGCAAACGCACATTAAAAGAACGTGCAGATCTTATAAAAACAGCAGGTGAAAGTGTGTTGGTAGATATGTTGCCATTGGTTGATGATTTTGAGCGTGGTCTTAAAGCCATGGAGTCATCAGAAGATGTACAGGCTGTCAAAGACGGTGTGGAGCTTATATATTCGAAGTTTTGTTCTTATTTGGCACAAAAAGGAGTAAAGGCAATTCCAACCGAGAATGAAAACTTTGATACAGAATACCACGAGGCTATCACTACATTTCCAGCTCCAAGTGAAGAGTTGAAAGGCAAAATAATTGATTGTGTTTCCAAAGGTTATACCTTGCACGAAAAAGTGATTCGTTTTTCCAAAGTGGTGGTAGGGGAGTAAATTAAGGATTTTCATTGGTTAGGAAAACGAATTTGGTGGGTAAAAACC
>CANIXM010000164.1 GCA_947471245.1 Paludibacteraceae bacterium
ACCGATAGACCGTCGCTCACTTCGTCATTCGCAAGTACTGTACCCAAAGCAGGGCACCAGTTTACTTTCAAGTCCGCCAAATAAGCAATGCGATAATTGAGTAATATTTCTTGTTGTTCCTTTTCAGATTTTTGCTTCCATTCGTTGCTGGTAAAGTTGAGTGGCTCTGTGCAAGCTGCTTGTATTCCTTCCGTTCCCGAAGTTTCAAATGCTTTTGTTAAGTTAGTAATTGGTTGCGCTTTTTGGAGCTGTGTGTCAAAGTAGTGATTAAACATTTGAATAAATGCCCACTGAGTCCATTTGTAGTAATCGGGCTCACAGGTTCTAATCTCGCGATCCCAGTCGTAACAGAATCCAATTTTGTCCAGTTGCTCGCGATAGCGAGCTATGTTTTTCTGGGTGGTGATGGCAGGATGTTGCCCAGTTTGGATGGCATATTGCTCAGCAGGAAGTCCGTACGCGTCATAACCCATGGGGTGAAGTACATTAAATCCTTTCAGACGTTTGAAACGACTGTAAATATCAGAGGCAATATAGCCAAGTGGATGCCCTACGTGAAGACCTGCTCCAGATGGGTAGGGGAACATGTCCAACACATAAAATTTTGGTTTAGAAGGGTCTATCTCTGTTTTGTAAGTTTTGTTTTGCTTCCAATTGGCCTGCCATTTTTGTTCTATTGCTCTGAAATTGTATTCCATAATGTTTTGAAAACTAGTAAGTTTTTTGTTTTAATAAGGTGGTTGACAACCTATTTTTTTTGGTAGGCAAAGTTAGTAAAAATGGATGAATAATCGAAGATTGAGGATTAAAAGCTAGCTATGCCTAAGATTAGACCTTTCAAGTATGATAGAGACCAGAAAAAATGTGTATTTTTGTAAATTAATATTGTTGCTAGAATTTATCCTCATGCCCTATATTCAATCTTCCATATCTTTTAAAGTTCCTGAACCTACGTTGCGCAGACTTCCATGGTATTTGGCTTATGCACAGTTGGTTATGAAGTCAGGCGAGCTGTATTTGTCTTCCACCCAGATAGCCAAAAATATTGCAGTGGATGCCTCCATGGTTGCCAAGGATCTTTCTTATGTGAAAATCACTGGAAGAACTCGGGTGGGGTATGATGTGAAAGAATTAGTCATCGTGTTGGAGCGTTTCTTGGGTTTTACTAAGACGCACAAAGCATTTTTGTTCGGCGTTGGTAGTCTTGGGGGAGCGTTGATGCATGACAATGGGTTGGAGCAGTTTGGGTTGGAAATTGTAGCTGGATTTGATGTGAAATATGAACTTACTGGAACGAGTATCAATCACATCCCAATTCATCATGTTGAGCGGTTTAAGGAATTGCAATCACAAACGGGCATTAATATCGGAATTCTCACAGTGCCAGTCGAAAAAGCACAGCAAGTGTCTGAGATGATGATAGATGGAGGAATTCAAGCTATCTGGAATTTCACACCTTTTAGAATCCGTGTGCCAGAAAACATCATTGTGCAAAATACATCCATCTATGCCCATTTGGCTGTGATGTTTAACCGATTGAACGAAATCAAAGAGGATGAACGCATCAAAATGCTTTCAATGAAGTCATAATCAATTCGATCTGTCGGATAGGTATTTGCTGCTTGTTGCTGCAAAATTTGGGTGTAACAATACTAACCTCACTTCCCTCCTTCGGAGTGGTATGGAGAGGCATACCTAAAATAGATAAATCGGACAAATAGGGTATGATTATACAATACTAACTTCACATCCCCTCTGCAGTTTATCCCGTCATGAACGGGAGAGGGGCTTGGGGAGGCTTTAATATCAAACGGATGAAAATTTTCGCCATAGGTCATAATTATACCGAACATAATAGGGAATTAGGCACAGCAAGTCCTACTGAACCTGTCATTTTTATGAAACCAGACACCGCTGCGTTGCGTAATAATAAACCATTTTATATTCCATGTTTTTCGAATGAACTTCATTACGAAGTGGAGGTAATTGTGAAATTTAATCGTATTGGTAAAAACATTGGTCAAAAGTTTGCCCACCGATACATTTCGGAGGTGGGACTAGGGGTTGATTTTACGGCGAGAGACCTGCAACGAAAGCTGAAACAGGAGGGAAAGCCATGGGAGATTTGCAAAGCATTTGACAATTCGGCTGTTATTGGTGACTTTATATCGGTGGATGAAGTTGCAGATCTTCAAAATATCGATTTTCATCTAGATATTAACGGCGTTACTGTTCAACGTGGAAATACCAAAGACATGATTTTTTCTATCGATAAACTAATAAGTCATGTAAGTTGTTTCTTTACAGTCAAGATAGGTGATGTTTTGTTTACCGGAACTCCCTCTGGTGTTGGAACTGTAGCAGTAGGTGATAGACTGGAAGGTTACATTTTTGATAAGAAAATGTTTGACTTCAGAATAAAATAAATCGTTTTTGTTTTTATGTCAAAATAATAAAGTGTTTCATTCAGGCGTTAGACAGTAAAGCAATGTGCTTAGCTGTAACTTTATCGCTTTACATTATACTAGTCAATGGAATATGTTGATATCTTTGTATTAAATAATTTTAAGTTGTGATATTGACCTACAGGATTGTAACATGTAAATATATCCTTGTTAATGATATCATTTTTAGACAGCATCAGTTTCAATTGCATTTTTTAAAGTAAACAAGTTTAATCAAAAAACTACGCACAAATGAAAAAAATATTGTTTGTATTTTTGGGATTGTCTTTACTTATTTTGGGCATAAATGCTCAAAATGTAGAAACTACCGCCTACACCATTTCGTGGACAGGAGTAAAGACTTGGAAGGCTGGTACTGCTACTAAATTGGTAATCGGATTTGATGGAGCAGTTTATCCTACCTCCAAAGGCATTCCATATTTTTATAGCCGTAAGACACTTAAGTTAGGCGAGTCTTTGAAGGCAGAAATTAAAAATCCAGTTTACATTGAAGTCTCCGAGCAGGAAATGCAATTGCTTAAAGATGAGTCTTTTCCCAAAGATGCCATTGCTAAAATATTTGATTTTGTAGAAGGACAATCAGTAAATGTAGATATCCAGTGTGTGCCCTTTGTGTCGAGAGATGGAAAACTAATGAAGTTGAAATCATTTGATTTAGTTATAAATAGGATTTCCAATTCTTCTGCACAAGATACGCCAAATCTATCTAGGCAACAAGCTAAGAAAGTAGCAAATCCGACAACTAGTTCTGTTTTGGCTAATGGTAAGTTTGTAAAGATAAAAGTAGCAAATACTGGTGTCTATAAATTGACCTATGAAACACTTACCAAAATGGGTGTTAATCCGGCTTCTGTGAGAATCTTTGGTTATGGCGGTAATCCGTTGGATCAAAACATTGCCAATAACAACATTGATGATCTACCTGAAGTAAGCATCTACGAATACAAAGGTTCGGATGGCGTGTTCAATGCAGGCGATTATGTGCTTTTTTATGCCAAAGGTCCTGTGAAACGATACTTTAGTACCATAGATACCATTTTCAAACATGTCAATAATACCTATTCCAAATATGGGTATTATTATGTCACTTCAGATGCTGGTGTAGGTAAGAAGATTGCTAATAAGTCAGTGGCAAGTTCAGGAAAGTTGCCACTAGACACCATTAAGAGGTTTCTAGATTATCAGATTCACGAAAATGATATTCAAAGTGTTATCCCAGAAGGATCGGGAAAAGAGTTTTATGGTGAAAGACTCAAAGCAAATACGCTTTTCTCAATTCCATTTTCGTTTCCCAATGTGATAGACACTAAGGATGCGACAGTGAATTCGGACTTAGCCATCAATTCTCAAGCTGAATCATACGTCAAGTATTATGTGGATGGTGTTCAGAATCACAACATCAATGTATTTGCAATTTCAATTGCTAATGATAATTATGATTTTGCTAGGCGGGGGTTAGCTTACTATACATTCTTGCCAAAATCAGAAAGTTTTAATTTAGGCATCAATTATTCAACAGCATTTGCTAATCCGCAAGCATATCTGAATTTTGTAGAAATTAATGCCTATCGCCAATTGAAAATGACAGGTGTAGTCATGCCATTTCAATGTGTTGAGTATTTAAACAATGGAGGCTTTGGTAATTATTTCCTTTCAAATGTTAACTCCAATCATCAGATATGGGATGTAACGGATGGGGTAAATGTTAAGTCGCTTAGCACCGTGTTGAAAGGGTCTGAATTGAATTTTGTGGATGGTGATAGTGATTATACAGAGTATTTAGCCATTGATCCTACAGCTGCCAGCTCATTTGCAGAACCAGAGCAAGTTGAAACGACACCTAATCAGAATTTACATGCTCTCTCGCCCTCTACTTTTGTAATCATAACTCATCCTCTGTTTTTAACTCAAGCCGAACAGCTTGCCAAAGCGCATCGTGATATTGACAAGATGAGTGTCACTGTGGTTACTACGGAGCAGATATACAATGAGTTTTCGTCTGGAACTCCAGATGCCACAGCCTATCGCATGTTCTTGAGAATGCTCTATGACAAAGCATCTACTGATATTAAGAATCAGCCCAAATACTTGCTCTTGTTTGGTAAAGGAGTTTATGATAATAGGAAATTAGTTTCCAATTCAGGTTCAAATTTAATTTTGACTTATCAAGGTGATGCGTCATTAAGCGCATCAAACTCTTATGTGTCTGATGATTATTTTGGCATGCTCAGCGATAATGAAGGCACTGATGATGACATAAGAGGAACTATGGAGATTGGAGTTGGACGTTTCCCAGTTATCTCTGTACAGCAGGCTACTGACGTGGTAAATAAGACGATAGCCTATATGAAAAACGAGCAGTTGGGCAGTTGGAAAAATCAATTTTGCTTTGTAGCTGATGACTATCAAAAAGATTTAGAGTATGAGTTTAAAGATCATGCAGATGCGATTGCAGAGTCTTATAGAACTCAATATCCATCTACTCAGGTAAATAAAATTCATCTTGATGCATTTCAACTTCAGAAAACAGCCAGTGGTGGAACCTATCCGATGGCCAACACAAAACTCAACAATCTCTTAAATTCAGGTATGATGATGCTCAACTATACCGGTCACGCCGGACCTAATGGGTGGGCCACAGAGAGAATCATGAGCAGTGAGAATATCAAACAAATGACCAATAAACGCTTGCCCATTTGGATGGTAGCAGGTTGTGATTTTTCAATGTTTGATCATGATATTGAGTCCGGTGGTGAAAGCGTAGTGTTGAATCCTTTGGGTGGTGGAATTGGTAGTTTGGCATGTGCTCGACT
>CANIXM010000165.1 GCA_947471245.1 Paludibacteraceae bacterium
CATTGGCGACACCCTTTATTTTTCAAAAGACAACAACATCATTCCATTATTGGAAGTTAAAAGTTTATCATCAATATCTTGCGTATGTAAACGATTAGATAACATTCCATTAAGCATTAGAGACAATGTTTTTGCACAACGAAAGGTACAAGCCCCGAACATCGAATTGGATGTGGAGAAATCCAAACAAGGTCTAACCCCTACTGACCAAGCAATCAGTGAAACTAAAAAAGACACCACAAAATCAAACTTCAAATCACATACCGATGGACGTCTGTCTATTACATCATATACCAACCTGAGCACACAACACCTCAATGACAATCAACGACTTAGATACAACCTCAGTCTAAATGCACAGAATATCGGCAATTCTAGATTTTCGTTTGACACTTATCTATCATTCACCCATCAATCCACATTTGCGGGAATAAGCACTGTAGCTACTACCAACATCTACGATAGGCTGAAAATATATAGCTTCAATGCTAAATTTGATATAACAAAAACAGCCAACATTTCTGTTGGACGACGCATAAACCCCAACATGGCCAACATTGGAGCCATAGATGGAATTCAAATCGAAAACACTAGTGGAACTTTTTCCTATGGGGCATTGATGGGTTATAGACCAAATCCCTCAAATTACTGGATCAATGACTCGTTACTGGACTTTGGAGGATTTGTCGGACACAAGTATTTTAAAGAACAGCTTTATGCCAACTCTTCGATTGCTTTTTTCAATCAAACCAATCATGGCTTCATCGACCGTAGATATGCCTACATACAACACAGCAATTCTTTGCTGAAAAACCTTGACTTTTTTGGATCTATAGAATTAGATTTATTCAAAATGGTCAATGGAATGCCAACCAATACGTTGGACATAACCAGTACATACTTATCGCTTAGATATAGACCATGGCGTGTACTTAACCTTTCACTGGCCTATGATGCGCGAAAAAATGTGTACTATTTCCAAACCTATAAAAACCTAGCCGAGTCATTACTGGATGTTGCTACACGTCAAGGGATGCGATTTCAATTTAGCTTAAACCCTGTCAACAATCTGATATGGGGAGGGAATGTTGGCTACAGACTTCCAAGCATATCCTTTGGGGAATCAACCAACGCCTACACACACCTAACCTACAGCAATTTACCTTTGATAGATGGAGCAATAACCCTATCAGCCACTGGACTAAAAACACCGATGCTCACAGGCGACATATATGGAGCAAGCTACTCACGTGATATCGTGGAAGGAAAATTATATGCCGAGCTGGAATATCAGAAAGTGAACTATCAGTTTACAAATGGTGCGGAGCCACTTCTTCAAAACATTGGAGAACTGAGCATAACGTGGTACATCACTCGCAAACTACTCCTGTCAACGAGCTACGAACTCACCATCGATTCGGAAAACAAACAAACGCGTGTGTTCATCAATTTGAGTCAGCGGTTTTAGGAAACACGTTCCATATTAAGCTATACCAACTGTACATATAAAATGACCCAAAGTCATTATATATATCTACTGTTGTTAATGCCGTTGCTTCAAACTAATTGGACTATATTGTTTGTGCAAACAGTATTACACCGAAAAACACCAATCTATAACACAAAAAAATAGGCGCAAGCTCTTATAAATCACGCCTATCAAGCATATTCACCAAACTTATTCTTTAACAAACTTACGAGTCAAAGATTGTCCATTCAGACACTTGACCACGCAAAAGTAAACACCTGGGCTCAAATTGCTCACTGGCAATACTAGTTCTGAGGTGCCAACTACGCTCTCAATTACAGTCTCACCCAATAGATTTACTACAGATACTTTTGATGCGTTCATCGTCTTACCTGTTTGCACATGCAATTCATTTTGAGCAGGAGAAGGAAAAATCTGTACGTCCAATAGGCTGCTCACCTGACTGTCAGCAGTAGGAATGGAGACTTCTGTTTCGATTTGACCATGCTGTATCTCAAAAAAACCACCAAAGATATTTCCAGATAAATATTCTGTTTGACCTGCTGGTTGGATGGATGTGAAATTAAGTCTTATTTTACGACCAGCCAGATCACTCATAAAAGCACTAGCTACTTGAAGAGGAACACCACTTGTAGCCGTTAATATTGGTAATGAATACCCTGTAATCCCAGAAGTCTGATCATCATAAGGTGTGTTTGATTCATTATAATTAATCGTCAATTGGAGTTGTGGCATATCACCTGTTAACAATGTATCATTATTAAGTAAAATTGCATAGGTACCACCTGTGTATTTTCTAGTTTCCACTGCACCTACCAAATCCCAATCTTCCTGCTTTGTATCATTTCCCAAATTACACGATTCCATTCTAAGGTTAATGTCTGAAATAGACTTTCCATTGGCTGTCAGTGTTGAATCTAACTTCGAAAAACCAGTGAATACTCCTACACCATGCATACCTGTAGTAGATAAACCATCAAATGAACCTTTATCACGCGTTGCAAAATAATAATACGCGTAGCTATTTCCAAATGCATTGTAAGGAGCTGGAATCGCATGCCCAACTTTCGTACCCGTAATATTCCATGCAATTATTCCTTGATGACTAGCCTCCAAACCTTGCACTGGTAGAATGCTAATGGATGTAGCGGATGAAGTTGCAAATAGTGACACACAACAAAAAATGACAACTAAAAAAATCGACTTTTGTTTCATAAGGCATTAATTTTAAATTATTTAACCAATCAATTAAAAGACTATAGTTCTCTTAGACCACCTCATTAAAGAAATAGCATCAATTGCAAAGTTATAATAATTTCTTAATAAACATTAAATCTTCTTTATTTTTTTAAGGTTGGCAAGCTTTAGTTACAGGGCATTTTTAAAAAGACAATTACATTTCTCTGATAGCAGCTACTTTGTGAGCTAGTTGTTTTGACTTCCCTGGCTTGTTATCAAACTTGGCCGTACAATAAACTCGCTCAGAGTCAGCTTCCAATATGGCATTGGCTTTCGAGATAATAGACAGACATTCATCCATCGTATCACATTCTATCAGTGTACCCATAGCCGTGAGTTGACTATCAAAAGGCAATGCATCAATCATTTGCACCACTTGCTTTACAAAAGGACTTACACTTGCACCTTTATCGGTTGGGAAAATGGCAAATTCCATTATTACAGACATATTTTTTGGTTTATTGGTTTATTGGTTTATAGAGTTCATTGAGTTTATTGGTTCATTGAGTTCATTGAGTTTATTGAGTTTATTGAGTTTATTGGTTTACTTGTCTACTTGTCTACTTGTTTACTTGTTTACTTGTTTACTTGTTTACTTGTTTACTTGTTTACTTGTTTACTTGTTTACTTGTCTACTTGTTTACTCGTCTACTTGTTTACTTGTCTACTTGTCTACTTGTCTACTTGTTTACTTGTCAACTTGTCAACTTGTCAACTCGTCAACTCATTTACTTCCCTTTTAAAATATCCTCCAGTTTTATCAATTCATCGCGCAGCTGTGCAGCCTCAAGGAATTCGAGTTTTTTGGCAGCTTCTTGCATGGCCTTTTTTGTTTTTGCAATTGCTTTTTCAAGGGCTGGTTTCGACATGTATTGAACCACAGGATCGGCTGCAACGCTTACTGAGTTTTCGGGTTCTATATATGCATTTGGTTCTGACTTGGCAAAAGAATTGCGCTCACCTTTAGAAATTGCAGTCGGAGTTATACCATGTAGTTCATTATATTCCAACTGTTTTTCTCTTCTTCGGTTGGTTTCATCAATGGTTTTTTTCATACTATCAGTCATCTTGTCGGCATACATTATCACAAGTCCATTGAGATTTCGAGCAGCACGCCCTGCTGTTTGAGTGAGCGAACGATGGGAGCGTAGAAAACCTTCTTTATCAGCATCTAAGATGGCAACAAGCGATACCTCTGGTAAATCCAAACCCTCACGTAATAAATTCACTCCCACCAACACGTCATAAATCCCCTTTCGAAGATCCTCCATAATTTTAACCCTATCGAGGGTGTCCACATCAGAGTGAATGTAATTACACCTGACACCCATTTTGGAAAGATAATCGGTCAGTTCTTCTGCCATTCGTTTGGTTAGTGTGGTGACTAGTGTTCGCTCATCCTTCTCTGTTCTGAGGGTAATTTCTTCAAGCAAATCGTCTATTTGATTCAAACTAGGACGCACATCAATGATGGGATCTAAAAGACCAGTAGGACGTATCAACTGATCGACCACTACCCCCTCGCTTTTCATAAGCTCATAGTCTGCTGGAGTGGCACTTACATAAATGGATTGCGGGGTGATGGATTCAAATTCTTCAAATTTCAGAGGGCGATTATCCTTTGCTGATGGAAGTCGAAATCCGTATTCAACTAAATTTTGCTTTCGGGCTGCATCGCCACCAAACATGGCACGTATCTGCGGTATGGTGACATGACTTTCATCTATAACAAGTAAAAAATCCTTTGGAAAATAATCTAGCAAACAAAAAGGTCGACTACCAGCTGGACGACCATCGAAATAGCGTGAATAATTTTCAATTCCGGAGCAATAACCAAGCTCTTTGATCATCTCCAAGTCATAGTGAACACGCTCGTAGATGCGTTTTGCTTCATAAGGCTTTTCAATGGAGTGAAAATAATCTACCTGTAGTTGCAAATCAGTTTCGATATACTGCAGCGCATTGGCTATACGCTCTTTGGTGGTAACAAAAATGCTGGCTGGATAAATTTTATAAGCATCAAAATGCTCTAGCACATGAAAATTAATAGGATCTACAGTAAGAATGTCATCAATCTCATCACCCCAAAACACAACACGCAACACAAAATCGGAGTATGCAAGAAAAATATCAATGGTATCACCTTTCACTCTGAAATTTCCTCGATTCAACTCCACTTCGTTCCTCGAATACAGACTATCTACAAGAGTACGTAGAAACACATTTCTAACAAGCTTTTGCCCCCGTTTAATTTCAATAACATTGCTTGTAAAATCCTCCGGATTGCCTATTCCATATAGACACGAGACAGATGACACCACCACCACATCTCTTCTTCCTGAGAGTAATGCAGATGTTGTAGCCAAACGAAGTTTCTCAATTTCCTGATTAATAGACAGGTCTTTCTCAATATAAGTATCAGTCACTGGCAAATAGGCTTCTGGCTGATAATAGTCATAATAACTCACAAAATACTCAACAGCATTTTCAGGAAAAAACTGTTTAAACTCACCATAAAGTTGGGCGGCG
>CANIXM010000166.1 GCA_947471245.1 Paludibacteraceae bacterium
CCTGGCACTAAGAACCATGCTGGCATGATTGCAAAAAATGGATTTTGAGCTTGTGCTTGCGATGCATGATTCATAATCCATGCACCCTGACCACAGTAGTTAAGTACCAAAGTCAATTTTACGAACACCCAACTTATACGAATGTTTTTCAACCCGCAATGCCCCAAATCGGAGTACAAAGCCTCTGCTCCTGTAGTGGCGAGAAAAACAGCCCCCAAAAGTAGGATGCCACTTGGATACATGGTGAGCAAATCGTAGGCGTATTTTGGATTGAGCGCTTTTAAAATTTGTGGATGGTAGATGATTTGTGAAACTCCCAACACGCCTAGTGTCATAAACCAGACGAACATGACTGGACCAAAAAAATTGCCCACAAACTTAGTTCCAAACTGCTGGATAAAAAACAAAGAAAGGAGTATTAATAAGACCACTGGCACTACGGGAACCTCAGACAACACTAAGCCTAAGCCCTCAATAGCAGATGTGACTGTGATAGCAGGAGTGATGACACCATCGGCAAGAAGAGCACTTCCGCCAACCATGGCAAGCACTGACAAAGAAACAGTTTTCTTACGAATGAGACCAAACAATGCAAAAATACCACCTTCACCATGGTTGTCGGCTCGAAGTGTGATGATCACATACTTAAATGAAGTCTGCAATGTTAAGGTCCAAAAGATACAGGAAATACCACCATAAACAAGTAGCTCGTTGACTTGGTCAGCCCCAAAGAGGATGGCTTTCATTACATAAAGTGGGCTGGTACCGATATCCCCATAAACAATTCCGAGGGTGATGAGCAATCCTGAAAGAGTAACTTTGCTTAATGTGCTGTTTTGGCTCATGATGAAAAATTTTTTCGCAAAATTACGACTTTTGAACCATTTACCAATAATTCATGTCATTAAATTCGAAAAAAATTGGATAACAGAGCTTTAATACATCTAGTTTTTATCTTTTTTCAAACAACACAGGGTCAACGTTATTAACTTTCAACACATATACAGATGGATTAAGCTGATGCAGTGATATACGAGTGTCTTCACTTAAAACACCGGTAATACGAGTGTGTCCTTGTAAATCGCAAACGGAATAAGTTCGTACGATGCTGTAATCGGATAAATGAACATGCAATTCAGTTGTAGCCGGATTAGGATACATACTCAGTTTTACTGATGAACTAGCAAGCAGAGTGGGCAAAGGCATGAAATCAAAATGAATGGTGCTGTCATTAATATCTTCTGTAATATTAGTTACAGGCTTAGCGGTGCTCTCACCTTGCCATGACAAGGAACTGGGTGTTGATGTGTCATCAAATCGGGTATTGAATGTAGTACCTGGGAAAGGGCATCCGGTTGAGTTTATTGCAAAAACTGCCGACTCTACGCCGTTGCTCACACTCGAGTTTGCAGCCATGATGTACATTCCCTGATGGCTGGTATTGTTCACATCATTTGAACTCATGTGGCTAGACACATACGCACTGTCCACGTGATAGATAAGCATACCTTTGCCTGGCACTTTACTATCAAAACCTACCTTCTGCCTATTTTCTAAGAGAAAGTATTCACCACTAGTTGGCGTATTGATGCGATAAAAACTGGTCGAATCTTTCGCTGAATTTTTCAATACAAATGATTGTGAAGAAGCAATGGTCTTAGCACTTGCCCAATTGTAGGTGTAACATTTAGTGAATGCATTGGGATGAGCAGGTGTTTTTCCACCATTGTTCCATGAGCCACCTCCTTGCAGATCCCATTTTCCAGTACCTAGATAATCGCCATTCTTAGAATAGTCCGTGTCATAATAATCGGGAGCACCGAGCACATGTCCAAATTCATGACAAATAATACCTATAGTATTGATATTCATGTTTTTATTGCTTGACAACTCAGACGAACATGAGTATTTGGCTACACTTTTTCCATCACATATTTTGGGAGTAGGTAGCGACCATGCATGTGCCCAAATGCAGTCATCCCCACCACCTGCTTCCTCCCCATATCCAGCATAGATGACATAAATTCCATCTACTTTGCCATCGGCATCATTGTCAAAGTCGGCATAGTTGACATCCACATCGGCCGCCAGAATGGCCTCTGAAACCAAATGGTGTGGCAATGTATCAGTGTCTTCAATATCATTCTTGCCATAATAGGCCATGGGGTTTGCTGCGGTGTAAGGTCCCACTACAGTCACATTTAAATCAAACCGTCCGTAAGAGCACTCTTTGAAATAATCATGCACACTCCCTGTGGCTCCTTCGGTGTTATACCCCACTTGATTAAACAAATTTTCAAAATCAACCCTGGGTCTGTTCATCGTAAGATCTGAAAAATTCATTAAGATGCAAATCAACTTTCTACTCCCTACAGTGGGAAAGGATTTGTACTGCTTTTGTTCTGCTTCTACTACCCGTCTAATTTTCATCCTTGCAGCTTTTTGAGATGGACTGTATTGAATGTGTTTAGGCATACGCGCAAGCATGCTCTTAGCTTTGCTATCTCTAAGGTCTGCGTTTTTAGCCTTTATTCCACTGGGCACGATGTCGCCATAGTTATTGGGCACGGCATATTCCAAATATCCCTTCTTGTTGTTCATCACCGTGTAACCGTCTTGAGTTTCTGCAGACTTCATCCTTTCATCACCATGAAGATATATTTTTACCGTAGTACCATCGGGCTGTTTGTAATCTACCAATCCGGGGTAGGCAGGCATAGCATTGGTACTAAGAAAGGTGAAAATAAAAATAGATAAAAATAGATATTTAGCTGTATTCATGGCTCTTGGATTTTTGACGTAAATTCAACCTTAAATCTTAAACACTTTTCGAATAATTCTTTTGTTGCCAGTCTCAACAGAGATGAGATAGTATCCAGCTCCAAGTTGTTTGGTAGGCAAGTCCAGATTAATTGACATATTATCGATATTTATTTCGGAGCAAAATAATATTTGTCCAGCAATATCCTGAATCGTAATTTTGTAACTTCCATTCTCAATATTCTCGCCTTTTAGCGTTGAGGTCTCTTTGATGGGAATAGGAAATATTTTTATTTCACTCAGTGAGAACTGTGATTTCAAATCAGTTGAATTTGAAATTTTGAAATTGGAGCTACATTTCTTCCCATTATAATCTGTTTGAAATGTATAGTCGCCTGGAATTGTTGGCAGTTTTTTTGACCATTGATAGGCCGTGTTTTTATAATAGGTAGTTACAGGATAAGTCCAACTTGCAAATACGCTTGCATCTGGATTAAGTATCGAGAGGTTCACAGTTGTGCCTACAGTGGCTTCTCTTAGATAGATGTAAAATTTAGCATAACCAGGTGCTAATCCTGGCCCTTGAAAAGGAACTGTAAATGAGTTACTTTCGGTGATTGTACCTGTTTCTGGACAAGTGGCAAAAACCACATCAGTGGTATGAACTGAAGCTTTCACTACGGCTGGCTCGGTGTGTGGACGTTGATTGGCCCACCAACTGGTTGCATTAATTTTATTACAAGTTCCAGCAAACGGATCTACATACGTGTTGGCTGCACTACCAGACCAAACCTCAAAATGCAAATGAGGCCCTGACGAGCTACCCGAACTTCCTATCACACCTAGATATTCCCCTTGAGCTACTTGTTGACCTATCGCTTTTGTAGTAACCGACGTGTTTTTCATGTGCCAATAAAGTGCCCGTGACCCATCAGTATGTTGAATAATCACATAGTTGGCAAGGAGCTTATTGCCTGCACAATTGCGATCAAACTCCCCATCATGTTTATCTACGATGGTCCCTGAGGCTGCCGCAATTATCTCCACATAATTATTTTCCATTTTGTAAAATCCAAATGGCCATGCAGCAATATCAGTGCCATGGTGTCCGTCATAAGTATTTGATTCACAGTTATAATCTGTCACTGCACCAGTGGCCGCATTGTGATCTACATAAGCTCCTATAAAATGATACTCACAATCAGTAAAACCCGAAGCTGCTTTTATTGGCCAATCGAGACTGACACTGGCAGAGGATTTTTGCACATTAGACGCTTTGATAAATCTTGCACTGTTATCGTTGCACCGTGTCTCCAACTCTAAATATTGCTCCGCTGAAATCTCGGGGTTGGTCGCTGAATAAGGTTCATACGCTATTTCACTACCAGAGACAGGGGCATCACTTTGCGCCATCACCACTGTAATACACATGTAAAATGCCATCAATATTGAAAGTAGGACATGTTTCATTTTGTCTGAATTTAATGGTGAAATTACTTGACAAGGCAACTCTAAATATTGTACTTAAGCAACAAATATAACCACATAATTGATAAAATAGTCAATTATATCTATTTTTGTTGGATTATAATTAATATTTCATTTTAATCTCAATGAAACGAGCACGACAAATAAACGTTGATACACAAGAAGATGTTTATGTGCGAGCTCCATCTGACAACTAAAAAACAATAATAAACAGATGAAAAAGCTAGTAGTATTAACAGGTGCAGGGATGAGTGCGGAGAGTGGAATCAGTACATTTAGAGATTCCAACGGACTGTGGGAAAATCACCGCGTGGAGGATGTTGCTTCGCCTGAAGGATGGTATAAAGACATGGAAATGGTACTTGACTTTTACAATCAACGGCGAGTACAGCTCATAGACTGCACACCCAACGCTGGTCATCAATTACTTGCCGAGTTGGAAGCCGACTTTGATGTACAAATTGTCACCCAAAACGTAGATAATCTGCATGAACGTGCTGGAAGTAGCAATGTACTGCACCTTCATGGCGAACTGATGAAAGCCCGCTCCACAGGCTCAGGTGGAGAAGTGTATGATATCACGCATTCCCAACCCATGATTAAAAAAGGTGACTTGTGCCCCAAAGGCTTTCAACTTCGACCACATATTGTATGGTTTGGAGAAGCTGTTCCAGAAATAGAGAATGCAATAAAAATCGTACAACGAGCAGACATTTTAGTAATCATCGGAACTTCACTGAAAGTTTATCCAGCAGCCAGTTTGGTGAATTATGTCCCACCTGGTTGCCCCATCTACCTGATTGACCCCAACGAGATTTCCAATCTGCCGAGCTCAATTACCGTCATTCGCAAAGGAGCATCAGAAGGAATACTGGAGTTGAAAACCAAGTATCTGAAGCAATAAATCAGGACAAACTTTCGTTTTACTCAAACATATACGATTCTCAAAAACCTAATCGGAAACCCATTAAAAAACCAAAAATTATGAAATCATTTATCC
>CANIXM010000167.1 GCA_947471245.1 Paludibacteraceae bacterium
AATCCTCAAAACTCGTCAAAAACTACTAATACTTTGGTTTCCAGTGTCGGCACGACCCATCACAGAAGCCTTGCCTGAACTACATTGCCGTTTGCAGAGGCTTCTTTATTCAGCACCTATGTCCACAATTCATTTTTTCACATGTAAGCTGTCAGAATTCTGCAAATCCCGATTCCGACAAATTACCACATGACTTTTTACAGCTTTCTAGTTGAAAATTTGCTTTTGCGGTGAAAAAACTCTACATTCATCGCATTTTTGCGGTGAATAGTGCGTATATTTGTCACATAAATTATTGGGAGCAATGGCAAAATACATCTATGAACATCCAAACTGGACTGATTTTTCATGGCAAGACAAAATAATCAATGTCGTGTTTGGCGAAGTGCGACATCTACAAGGAAAGATCATTGGTCAAATGAACGCATTGGGATTTTCGGACAAAGAAGAGGCCACGCTTACCGCGTTGACATTAGACCTCGTAAAGTCATGGGAAATCGAAGGCGAATCGCTTAATTATGAACAGGTTCGTTCTTCCATTGCACGACGTTTAGGTATTGACATTGCAGGATTGTTGCCCAGTAACCGACACATAGAAGGTGTTGTAGAGATGATGCTTGATGCCACCCAGCACCATAACTCACCTTTAACTGAGGAACGTCTGTTCGGATGGCATGCCGCACTTTTTCCCACTGGATTCAGCGGACCATACAAAATTGAAGTGGGAAGATACCGAACTGGCGATATGCAAGTTGTTTCTGGTGCTATGGGCAAAGAAAAAATTCATTATCAAGCCCTGCCACCCGAACTTGTAAAAGCAGAAATGGACAAGTTGTTGGATTGGATCAATAACGACAACTCGTATGACCCTGTATTAAAAGCTGCAATCGCTCATTTTTGGTTTATTATCATACATCCATTTGACGACGGAAATGGAAGAATCGGCAGAGCGATAACAGATATGTTGCTTGCTCGTGCCGAAAATAGTGGCGAACGATTTTACAGTATGTCCAGCCAAATTTTAATAGAACGCAAACAGTATTACGAAGTATTACAGAATGTTCAGCACAATGCTGGCGACATTACAGAATGGCTGGATTGGTTTCTACATTGCTTGAAAAATGCAATGCTTGCAACTGAAAGCACGACCCAAAGAATACTCAAAAAGTCCGAATTTTGGAAACTACACGAACATACTGCCATCAACGAACGACAACGACTGATGCTCAATAAGCTTTTTGACGGACTTGAAGGTAAATTGCAAACTTCAAAATGGGCCAAAATAACCAAAACTTCAACCGATACAGCTTTGAGAGATATTAAAGATTTGGTATCAAAAGGCATCCTGCAACAAACACAAGATGGTGGAAGGAATGCAAATTACGAATTGACTCAAATTCCAGAATTCTAATAATTCCAAAATTCTGCAAATCCATATTCCGACAAATTACACCATGACTCGCAAAATTCGTAATTTAAATTGGATACCAACCCTTTAGTATTTACGGATTGCTTTGTATCTTCTTCCCCAGAATTTATAGCTGGTGAGCGAGGTGAAGACCTCATGAAGAAAAGTAGAATAAAATCCTAATTGTCAAGTTTCATCTTGCGTAATGTTACTAAACTTATAAGAGGCTGTCTCAAAACAAAAATTGAGACAGCCTCATGGATTAATTGCATGAATCTGGTCAAAATTCTCCCAACATGATGGTTTTATAGCTCTATTTTTTTGAAAATGTCGATGTTCCCCGAAAATTTTCTTTTATACACCTTTTGGATGAAAAAAAAGTGTTATATTTGCAGGCTCAAAAATGCAAACAAAAATAGTCTCACTTTTTTAATTTTAGGAGGAAACAAGCAATAGCTAAACAATTAGTAATTAGACCTTATAGAGGAAGAGTAGTCGAACAACCCAATCGTATCAACGATAAAATAAAGGGATTAAAAGAAGTTCGTCTAGTTGGAGACAATGTAGAACAAGGTGTGTATCCATTTGATGAAGCCTTGCGCATAGCAGACCAACTTGAATTGGATTTAGTGGAAATCTCTCCCAATGCGGAGCCACCTGTCTGTAAAATTGTTGATTATCAGAAGTTCCTATACCAACAAAAAAAGAAGGAAAAGGAGCAGAAAGCTAAATCATCAAAGGTAATACTAAAAGAAATTAGATTTGGTCCTCAGACAGATGACCATGATTATAATTTCAAGTTGAAGCATGCCATTGAGTTCTTAAAAGAAGGCTGCAAAGTGAAGGCTTATGTGTTTTTCAAAGGTAGATCCATTCTTTTCAAAGAGCAAGGTGAGGTATTGTTACTTCGATTTGCAAGCGAATTGGAAGATTATGCCAAAGTAGACCAGCTTCCACAATTGGAGGGTAAACGCATGATTATCATGTTCTCTCCCAAGAAGCCAGCTAAATAAATCTCAGAACACTTAATTTAAATATAGGAACAATGCCAAAAATGAAAACTAACTCCGGTGCCAAAAAAAGATTCGCTCTTACCGGAACAGGAAAGATCAAAAGAAAACATGCTTTTAAAAGACACATTTTGACTAAAAAAACAACTAAGCAAAAACGTAACTTGACTCATGGTGCACTTGTACACAAGTCTGATGAGGTGAACGTTAAACAAATGCTTTGTTTGTTGTAGTCAATCAGTTTCTTTAAAATAAAAATTTTCTCAGTCTAAAAATCAGAATGCCTTTAGCCGCAAGTTCGTAGTGAAATACGACGCTAACATTCACAAATCATTTTAATATGCCAAGATCAGTAAACCACGTTGCTTCACGTAAAAGAAGAAAAAGAATTTTAAGCCTCACCAGAGGTTATTTTGGAGGTCGTCGTAATGTATGGACCGTAGCCAAAAACACATGGGAAAAAGGTTTGCAATATGCTTACCGTGACCGTAAGAACAAAAAACGTAGCTTCCGCGCATTGTGGATTCAACGTATCAACGCTGCCGCTCGTCTAGAAGGAATGTCATATTCTAAATTGATGGGTGCTCTTCACAAAGCTGGTATCGAGATGAACCGTAAAGTTTTGGCTGATTTAGCAATGAATCACCCAGAAGCGTTCAAAGCTATCGTTATCAAAGCTAAAAATGCTGCATAATTCAAAATCAACTTTTTTTAATGACAATCCCCCGATGGTGTGAACCAACGGGGGATTGTTTTTTTTAGTGTCAATGGGATGGCGTGACCACAAAAGGCACAAAAGAAAATGGGGGAAAAATTGGAACGCAAAATACGCAAAAAAACACAAATGAACGCAGGTTTAAAACTACATCAATAAGTAAAACTAAATAATGTCGTATTCTTCTTTGCTTCAATTGCCAGCCCATTTATGGGTTGGGTGATAGGTAGAACAAGATATTGGCTTTAGCCAAACAATGAATAAAATTTGGCTAAAGCCCTATGATTCTTGAATATTTATTCCCTCCCATAAATGGGAGGGCAATTGAAATAAATACATTCTATCAGTAACTAAAAAAATACTACATTATTTTTGTCCTACTATTATAACCTATTGTCTCTATGTGGTTAAATATGAATATTTAAAGATGGATTTTTGTGCTTTTTTGGTTTAATCTCCTTGTTATGGTTTTAATCTCCTCTTTTTCATTAGATTCAAAATAAATGGATTAAGTTGTACACTTGAGCAACTTTGTTGTTATCTTTGCACCATGAACAGAGTCATGTATCGTACCCCTGCTTATGATTCATTTTATAATTCTCTCAACGAGAGGGCTAAGAAAAAAGTGGACTATGTGTTGGAGCATATTCGCACTGAGAAAAATGTGAGTGCTAAATTTGTAAAAAGTCTCGTAAACACGGATTTCTATGAAGTGAGAATATCAGTGGACAATGAATATCGCATTATCTTATTCACCATTGATAATGATAATTTTATAAGTGCCAATGAAATCGTTTTGCTAAATGGATTTATCAAAAAATCAACAGGTGATTACGATAAACAAATCGCAATTGCACAAAAACTAATGGAGGATTTCTTATGAACAAAATAGACAGAAACAAAATAAATATGGATAAAGTGAGGAGTTATCCAACTGTGAATGATGCTTTAGACAAGGAATATGGGGCTGTGGGAACACCTCATAGAGAAAAGTTCAGCGAACAAGCACAGGCATTTTTTACAGGACAGCTCATAGAAGATGCCCGTAAGAATGCACATCTCACACAAGAGGAACTAGCCAAACGGGTTGGATCGAACAAATCCTACATTTCTAGAATAGAAAACGGGAAAACCGAACCAAAAGTTTCTACTTTTTACCGCATTGCTGGCGCATTGGGTTTGTCGGTAGAATTAACACCGATACAATCGTAATTGCACAAACACAGAAGTGTAATTCAGGAAGGCACAATATACGCAACAGGCCCAAATGATCGCTGATTTGTAACCACATAGTTCACATAGCTATTGTAGTAAAAAGCTTCCGATTTATCGGAAGCTTCTATGTGTTCTTTTACTAAATTATTGTGTATATGTGGTTAAATATCAATATTCTAAGCCGTCTTTTGTGCCTTTTGTGGTTTGATTTTTTAATTGGTTTTGTCCAATGAAATACAACGAACATTGGAACGCAATTTACGCAACAGGCGCAAATGATCGCTGATTTGTAACCACATAGATACATAGCAAATCTAGCTAAGAGAATCAAACAAACCTTCTATTGCATCCTATGTTTCTATGTGGTTAAAGTTTTCTCGTAAGTACTTTGTGCCATTTGTGGTGAAACTAGTCTTACGTGGTTTGAGAACCGCCTACATTTCCCACGCTAAGGCACTTGCACCTAGCACAGCGGCATCGGCTTCTTTGAGGTCGGAGAATAGTACTTTGACTTTTCCTTTCCAGATGTCAAGCATGTTTTTCTCCATGTGTTCTACTATTGGATTGAGAATCAAATCACCTGCTTTGGACAATCCCCCGAAGAGGATGATGGCTTCTGGTGCACTGAAAGTCACGAAATCGGCAAAACATTCACCAAGAATCTTTCCTGTGTAGTTGAATATCTCTTTGGCTACCTCGTCGCCACTTATTGCAGCGTCAAATACATCTTTGGAGGTGATTTTGTCCAAGGGAGTGTTGTGCAATAAGCTGGATTTGGTGGTTGTCTTCATAATATCCTGTGCTGAGCGTGCTACTCCTGTGGCTGAAGCATAGGCCTCCAAACAACCTTTTCGACCACATCCACACAGTCGTCCACCTTCACGAACCGCTATCA
>CANIXM010000168.1 GCA_947471245.1 Paludibacteraceae bacterium
AAGCTGTGTATTTAAACAACTTATTTAGCACTACGCTTGAATTGGCATCACGCTTGATATCAATCACAATACGCATCCCTTCACGGTCTGACTCATCATTGATGTGCGAAATGCCTTCTACTTTTTTATCTTCTATCAGTGCTACAATAGCCTTGATAAGTTCCACTTTATTGACTTGGTAAGGAATCTCATTAACCACAATTTTCTCACGACCTGCAGCATCGATTTCGATATCCACCTTAGAACGAACCACAATCCGTCCACGACCAGTTTCGAATGCTTCTTTTACGCCTGCATAACCATATATTATTCCACCAGTTGGGAAATCTGGGGCTTTGATGTGATGAAGTAATTCACTTATTTCAATATCATTATTATCAATATACGCCACCGTAGCATCCACCACTTCGGATAAGTTGTGTGGAGCCATATTGGTAGCCATACCCACTGCAATACCAGAAGATCCATTCACCAACAAATTGGGAATGCGACTTGGTAAAACAGTCGGTTCTTTCAGCGTATCATCAAAATTCAACTGGAAATCAACCGTATCTTTATTGATGTCAATCAACATATCCTCAGACAATTTGCGCAAGCGAGCTTCAGTATAACGCATAGCTGCAGGGCTATCACCATCAATTGAACCAAAGTTACCTTGCCCATCAACTAGCGGATAACGCATGGACCAATGTTGTGCCATACGCACCAAAGTTCCATAAATAGAAGAATCACCATGTGGGTGATACTTACCCATCACCTCCCCAACTATTCTAGCACATTTCTTATAGGGTTTATCTGAATTATTTCCCAACTCGTTCATCCCATACAACACCCTACGATGCACTGGTTTAAAACCATCACGCACATCAGGTAGCGCACGAGATACTATCACCGACATGGAATAATCGATGTACGAAGATTTCATTTCTTCGTCAATGTTTACCTTAATAATTCTGTCTTGATCAATCATTCAATTTCTAATTTTATTACTTTCTAAAAAACGCACTAAATTACTCCTTTTTGTTGGATTAAACAAGAGTTTTGAGCATTTTTACTAACAATACAAATCTGCATTTTAAACTCAAACTCGTTCGTCGACGAGACCTAATCTAACAGTCCTGATGCAACAAAGCAATCCTCAAAACAGCTCATATCGGCAGGTAATGACTCAAATATACCATATACAGCTGATCCTGATCCTGACATTGAAGCATACAAAGCGCCTATTTGATAAAGCTTTTCTTTTATCTGTTCAATAACTGGAAACTGAGCAAAAACTGATTTTTCGAAATCATTTTTCACATATTCACGCCACTGATTTATAGGCTTTTTCAAACAATCCACCAGACTAACATCACTAGGACAGGGAGCTACACGCGAATAAGCGAGGGGTGTAGATACATGAATATCTGGCTTAACCAGTAATAGGAAATAGCCTTTTAATGAAAGTTTTATAGGCGAAAACACATTGCCAATTCCCGTTGCGTAAACAGGTTTGTTATTGATAAACACTGGACAGTCAGCCCCTAAAAGCGAAGCGAACTTTTCCATTTTCTTTTTGGAAATCTTAAGATCGAAAAGTTCATTCAACCCTTTTATCATAAAAGCAGCATCTGACGACCCACCACCCAAACCAGCACCAAAGGGAATTTGCTTGCACAACGAAATATCCACTGGAGGCAATGCGTATTCGTACTGAAGCAGTCGATATGCTTTGACAATAAGGTTATCTTCTGGATCACCTCCTATTTCGATACCTGAAGACGAAAAACTATAATCCGAACAAGTAGATGAGGGTTGGATTTCAAGAACATCTGTTAAACCTATGGGGTAAAAAACAGTTTCAATATTGTGATAGCCATCGTCTCGCCGTTCTACCACATTGAGTCCAATATTGATTTTTGCATTTGGATGTAAAACCATGACATGAATTTTTCAATTATTTTCAAAAAAAACAAAAATACGCATTTTTGATTAAAACCCCATAAAAATTGCAAAATGTAAAGTTATCAACAGCATGTTGAAACAAATTTTATTAGGGTTTAAGAAAACTTTTGTACTTTTGAATCCCCCAATTAGAAATCAAAAAAAAGATGGCAGAAAAACGCAATTATCAAAAAAAACCTACTACCCCACTACCTATTCCTGCAAATGAATTTGGCAAGCTCCCACCCCAAGCGCTAGAGCTAGAAGAGGCTGTGCTTGGTGCTATCATGATTGAAAAGGATGCCTATTCCATCATAGCTGACATATTGAAAGCAGACTGCTTTTATAAAATAGCGCACCAAAAAATATACGAGGCCATTGTAACCTTATCCATCAACATGGAACCTGTTGACATGCACACTGTTACAGAGCAGCTTCGCAAAAAAGGCACCATCGATGAAATTGGAGGCCCCTATTACATCACGCTACTTACTGCCAAAGTATCATCGGCAGCACACTTGGAATACCACTCCAGAATTATTGTACAAAAATATCTAGCCAGAGAACTGATTCGCATTTCGACTGAAATCCAAACCAAGGCTTATGACGACAAGTCGGATGTGGATGATTTGATGCAAGAGGCTGAAGGAATGCTATTTGAAGTTTCGCAACGTAACCTCAAAAAAGATGTCACACAAATAGACCCTGTGATTGGTGAAGCCATCAAAAGAATGGGATTGGCGGCAGAAAAACAAGGCGCAAGTGGAGTCCCTACAGGTTTTCATGATTTAGATAAAATTACATCAGGATGGCAAAGATCTGACTTAATCATCATAGCGGCACGTCCTGCAATGGGTAAAACAGCATTTATTCTATCCATGGCAAAAAATATGGGTGTGGATCACAACCGACCTACAGCTGTATTCTCACTGGAAATGTCGAACGTACAGTTAGTAAACCGCTTGATTATGAATGTTTGTGAACTGGAAGGTGAAAAAATTAAAAACGGTCAACTGAACCCAGAAGAATGGAATAAACTTCACAAAGACGTAAAAAATTTGCTGGGTGCACCAATTTACATTGACGACACGCCCAGTTTATCGGTATTTGAACTACGAAGTAAGGCTCGAAGACTTGTGAGAGAACACAATGTGGAATGCCTGATAATAGACTACTTACAGCTGATGAATGCGAGTGGAATGAGCTTTGGAAGTCGTGAGCAGGAGGTAAGTATCATTTCACGATCCCTTAAAGGATTAGCCAAAGAACTTGACATTCCGATCATTGCACTGTCTCAGCTCAATCGTGGTGTGGAAGGCAGAACGGGTATTGAAGGAAAAAGACCCCAACTCTCCGATCTTCGTGAGTCTGGAGCCATTGAGCAAGATGCTGATATGGTGTGCTTTATTCACCGTCCTGAATACTACAAAATCACAGAGGACGCTGCAGGTAACTCACTGATTGGTATAGCAGAAATCATAATTGCCAAACACAGAAATGGTGCCACTGGAGATGTGGCTCTCAAATTCAAAGGTGCTTATGCAAAATTTGCAAATAAAGATGAGTTTGATTTCGACACCCAATCATCAGGATATCAAACTATATCTTCAAAAATGAATGAGCCGAATGCCAGTTTCTACTCCGACTCTGCACCTGTATCTCCTCATCCATTTAGTGGTACTAGCCCCTCTGACACACCATTCTAAAACTAAAAAATGTGAAGTTTATTGCGCTTCACATTTTTTTTTGTACACTGACTATCATGCATTTTGTTTACGTCCTATGGCATCTCTAATCGTAACTGCCAATTCATATTTTTCCTCCGAAATACACATTTCTAACAATTCCTCCAATGCATGAACGGACAACAAATCCAATTCTTCAGTTGACAAATCTTCAACATCAACATCTTTTTCTTCTACTTTTGACTCAGGATGTTCTGATTCTACAACTGTTCCTACGATTTCTAATATTTCTGATTTAATAAATATTGGACAGTCCGAACGCACTGCAATAGCTACCGCATCAGAGGTTCGAGCATCAACAACGATGGTTGAGTCTTCACGTTTGATATACAGTTCGGAATAAAACACATCGCTCACCATGTCATATATCAATACTTTCTGAAGCTGGGCATCAAACACATGAAGCAGACTTTTTATCAAATCATGAGTAAGTGGACGAGGCGAACGCTTATTATTCATCTTCAATGCTATAGACTGTGCTTCTGGTTCACCTATCATGACCGAAAAGCGTCGATTACCCTCCTCCTCACTTAACACAAGACCATAAGTGCCGACTACAGTTTGGTTATAAACCAGTCCTGATATTTTTAACTTTATTTCTGCTGACATACTCTTTCTCTTAAAATTAAGCTCACTCTGACCAAGAAGTTTGGACTACATATCTATTCCAAAAACAAATATACATAAAAAATCAAAGAAATAATCCAAAAATCAAATAGACTTTTTTGAAAATCAAATTATAGCCAATAGTACAAAAGAAATATTATGTGTACTTTTGTTTTCTCAATAAAAAGAACAAATGTACATTAAATCGAACATATTAATACGAAATAAACGAGCCACGTTTGACTATGAAATCGCCGACAGATTTTCGGCAGGCATTCAACTTTATGGCACCGAGATAAAATCCATTAGAGATGGAAAAGCCAGCCTAGTGGACACGTTTTGCACATTTCACAACAACGAACTGTGGGTCAAGAACATGCACATTGCCACCTACTTTTTTGGCACTTACAACAATCATGACGTGCGGCGCGATAGAAAACTGCTACTCACCAAACGAGAACTGAGCAAACTATCCAAAGCCACCAAAGAAACAGGTTACACCATTGTTCCCACAAAACTGTTCATCAACGAAAAAGGATTGGCTAAAATTGAAATTGGATTGGCCAAAGGAAAGAAAAACTATGACAAGCGACAATCGTTAAGAGAGAAAGAAGATAAGCGAATCATGGATAGAGCGATGAAAGGATCATGATTAAATTTTATCTATTTTGTCCACAAGGGCATGATTAAATTATGTCATGAGAGTTCCATCTGACAATAAAAAAACAATTATATACAGATGAAAATCTAAGGTTTATAGATGATAAATACACATGGTCGCTTATTCAAATCGGGCAGCTGCGACCTCCACTCCTTCACACTTTTGGTCTTAATAAATTCTGTATCAAGACTTATATCTACTGCAACACAAAGCCTAGTAGCAGGCTGACAAGTCTGAATTATTTCCTCCAGCATCTTCATATTACGATAAGGTGTTTCGATGAA
>CANIXM010000169.1 GCA_947471245.1 Paludibacteraceae bacterium
CCAAATAGGGCAATGAACCCAACGCCGGCACTTATGCTGAACGGTATTCCACGAATGGCTAATGCAAATATTCCTCCTATTGCCGAAAGGGGAATGGCAGAATAAATGAGTAAGCCTTGTTTGATTGACCCAAATGCAAAATACAACAATAATAATATCAGTGCCAAGGATAATGGCACTGCTATGTATAGCCTAGCCTTAGCGGCATTTAAGTTTTCGAATGCTCCGCCGTAACTGATGGAATACCCCACAGGCAGATCTATATGCTTGTCTACCTTTTGTTGTAATTCTTGAACCATGCTCTGGATATCTCTGCCACGAACATTGAAGCCGACTATGATTCTTCGCTGAGAGTTTTCCCGCTGAATCTGGCTAGGTCCTTCAATGATTTGAACATTGGCAACAGCACTTAAGGGTATCTGTGTTCCTTTTGGAGTTGCTATTAACAGGTTCTGTACATCGGTAAGGTTTTTTCGCTTTTCGCTAGTGAGCCTCACCACCAGGTCAAATCGCTTTTCACCCTCATATACCAGACCACTGCTTTCGCCAGCAAAAGCTGCGTTTATCACATGGTTGATGTCGCTGATATTTAGTCCATATTGAGCAATGATGTCTCTGTTGTACTGGATAGTAATTTGCGGAAGTCCTGTGACTGACTCCACATATATTCCACTGTTACCTTGTACGGTGTTGCATATTTGCCCCAGCCTATTTGCATAATGAGCCAAGGTGTCAATGTTTTCGCCAAAAATTTTGCAGACAACATCTTGCCTGGCTCCCGAAATAAGTTCGTTAAATCGCATGGCTACAGGGTATTGAAAGCTAAACGCCACACCAGGAATTGCCTCCAGTGCCTTCGTCATTTTTGTTTCCAGCTCTTCATAAGATGTTGCCGACACCCATTTCGATTTGTTTTTCAACACCACTATCATGTCGCTCACATGTAATGGTAGTGGTTCTGTAGGTACCTCACTGCTCCCTGTTTTGGTAACTATCCGTTCTATTTCTGGAAATTGAGTGAGTAAAATTTTTGAAGCTTTTGATGCAACTTCGATTGAAGAATTGAGATTGCTACCAGGCAATAGCCTAAGTTCCACTGCATAATCGCCTTCGGGCAATGACGGAATAAATTCGCCACCTAACTGCGTCAACACGCCTACTGCAACGACAAACAAACCAACTATGGATATAAGTATCATTTTTTGATAGCGTAGAATTTTTAACATATACCGCTGATAGAACCTCTCTAGTTGGTTCATCATCCTGTCTGAGAATGTGGGTTGGTGGGCTATTTTTTTACTTAAAATAAGGGTGCTCATCATGGGGATATACGTGAGAGAAAGCACAAAAGCTCCTACCAATGCAAAAGCTACTGTTTGAGCCATAGGTTTAAACATTTTTCCTTCAATGCCTTGAAGGGTAAATATGGGTAAATAAACGCACAGAATAATTATTTGTCCAAATACTGCGCTATTCATCATTCTGGATGAAGAATGGTTTACCTCCATGTCCATGTCAGACTGCGACAATCTGTTTGTCAAGTTGAAATGTTTACTATGACTAAGCCTGTGCATCACAGATTCCACAATGATAACAGCACCGTCAACAATTAGCCCAAAATCCAATGCCCCCAAACTCATAAGGTTGCCACTCACTCCAAATAAATTCATGAGAATGATAGCAAAAAGCATGGCTAATGGGATAACTGAAGCGACCAATAATCCTGCACGAAAATTACCTAAGAAGAGCACCAATACAAAAACAACAATTAAGGCACCTTCCAATAGGTTTCTTGTCACAGTACTTATGGCGTTATTTACCATTTTTGTACGATCAATAAATGGTTCAATTACCACTCCATGTGGCAATGATTTTTTTATGTGCTCAATGCGTTTTTTTACATTGGTTATAACCTCATCACTGTTTGCACCCTTCAACATTAATACTACCGCTCCCGATACTTGTTGTTCGCCGTTGTAGGTTAATGCTCCATAGCGGATAGCACTCCCATATCGAACTTCCGCCACATCACGAATAAGAAGTGGTATGCCGTTCGAAAGATTCTTTACCACAATGGTTTTAATGTCTTCGATATTGCCCACTAGTCCTTCGCTTCGTATAAATAAAGCAGTTTTCCCTTTTTCAATGTAAGAACCACCTGTGTTTTGATTATTTTTTTCGAGGGCGACAAATACATCGTTGATAGTGATGTTGTTAGACAATAGCTTCTCTGGTTCAATCACTATTTCGTATTGTTTCAGCAATCCACCAAAACTGCTAACATCAGCAACGCCTTTTACTCCCAAAAGCTGTTTGCGAACCACCCAATCCTGAATAGTTCGTAGATCCATTGGGGTGTACTTGTTTTCATAGCCTTTGTCGGGACGAACTACGTATTGGTAAATTTCACCGAGACCTGTGCAGGCTGGTGCTAAAAATGGTGTGCCAAAGCCTTTTGGGAGCTTGTCTTGTACTTGTTGCAGTCGCTCACTGATTTGTTGCCTCGCCCAATATACATCAACATCATCGTTAAAAACAATGGTGATGACTGATAGTCCAAAACTAGAATAACTGCGTAGCTCCATTAGCCCGGGTACATTGCTGTTGGCTTGTTCTAAGGGGACGGTAATCAAACGTTCCACATCTGAGGCACCCAATGCTGGTACCACTGTGATGACTTGCACTTGATTGTTGGTGATGTCTGGAACAGCGTCAATCGGTAGTTGTGTAACTTCGTAAGCACCATAGCCAATAAGCGATAGCACCATAAGACCTATGATGAGTTTGTTCTTTATAGAGAACTCAATAATTTTATTTAGCATAATGTAGTAAGTTAATCATTAAAAAATGCATGGACTTTCTTGTGAGAATATCACATGCTTTCATCCTCAAAGCATTAACGCTTTAAGCTGATAAAGAGATGATTAACAAAAGCGGGGAGGCTGCCAAATACTATTCAAGTAGAAGTTTGAATAGTTTTGTTGGTTGTAGATGATTCTAGCAATACCTACAGTAGTTTGAAAAGCCAAAATAAATGGCTGGGGTGCAATAGTAATGATGTGAGATGACTGACAGTCGGCCGTTTTGAATGGCAACCTTTGGTGGTCGTGGTGTTTGTCGTCAGGGTGATTGAATTTTGAAACATAGTGTGATTTCAAGAAATCGGTCAAAGAAGTCTTGTTCTCAACATGTTCCAAATAATGATGAATAAACGTAGGCAAGCGTAACAGCTGACTAAATGCAGTGTTAGCAGTCAGAAAGATAAACAGAAATGATATTGCAATTAATCTTTTCACGTCACAAAGGTAATAATAAAAAGGCACTGTAACGAATTAATTGGGTCAAACCTAAAGAAAAGTTTTGGCTCTTTAATGTTTTAATTTTACTCACCTAATTTGTTATTGAACCTTTTATTTTCTAAATGACAATGGACTTTACTTGTCCAGTAAAACTTCACCGAGGTCAATTTTGACATATCTGTCATTCTTAAAGCAATAGAGCTTTTTGCCAATTACTTGAGTGACTTTTGGTACGTCGAGGCTTACCACTTTGCGGAGGTAATTGTCTAAGATAATGGTTTGAGAACCTTCCTTAAGGATGGTGTAACTACCCATTTTGTTGTAAGCATATTGCAATGCTGTATCTTCCATCTCTTTGACTATTTCTAATTTGTGGTTGAGTCCGTATATCATTCCATTTTTAGTTCTCACGAAGTAAAAATTTGGATCAGTGTCAATTAAGTGATTGTAGGTGCTGTCGGTGGTGTGAAAAAGTACGCCTTTGGTTATAAATTCAGTCAACTCATCTTCTTTTGGGTTCAGGTACTTCTTGTTTTGAATAAGCTCCCCAGATTTAATCGAATACATGGCTATGTTATTGAAACTAATTATAGTAATGGTGTCTTTGTTGATTTGATAGTCCTTGATAGGTAGCTCTTCTTTGAATGAAATCTGCTTAATGATTTTTCCAGTAGTTTTATTGATAGATACTAGAAATGGTTTACCAAAAATAATGTCTTTGTTGTTCATCTCGGCGAGTCCAGTGTTGATCATGAACACTACTGAGTCATTTTGAAAAAGGATGGATTTGCTCGCTTTGTCCTTTGGAAGATTGATGCTCCATGATTCTGCTCCGTTCTTTTTTATGCTAGTGACCTTCTCGCGCGAAGCAAATATAAGCTCTCCATCTTCGTTAGTTAAAACATTGGAGTGTAAATTGCCGATAGTCTGTGGTTTGTTGTAATATAGTGCTCTGAATGTAGGACCAGAAGATTCGTCAGTACTTCTAGAGGTAATGAAAGCGGTATAGTCAAGTTCGGATGTTTTAGTGGTATAGTCAAATCCCAACCCGTTTTTGATATTGACTGTGTGAAGTCCATTGGACAGGATGATAAGTATCGAATCATTTAGTTTCTCGACCTTGATGGCACCACTTGCCCTGTTGATTTCTCGTTTCCAAATCGGTTTGCCATTGGTGATGTTTATTCCGAATAGTTTGTTTGAGTTTTCGGGGTAGCGCTCAAAACCTACCACGATTTTTTTCTTTGGGGCTGAAAGAAAAAGGTTGTAGTTGTTTCTCCATAGCTCTTCTCCCGTCCTGAAATTCAGCGCATAGCACTCCCTATTGGAGGTTTGAGTGAGAATGCCGCTTAAGTGTTGAACTCTTGATTTTTGATAATTGATGCGCTTTCGCCAGGTGATTTCATCAGTGTTGAGGTCTATATAAACGAGTTCACCTCCAGAGGTAAAATTTTTTTTGTCACCACTGGTGAGTCGTAGTTGTAATGAAATAGCTCTTGATAGCGAATCAATATGAAACCCATAGATGGGCATCGGGAATGAATACTCGTTGGCAATTATTGGGGAATTATTTACTAGATCTTTGCCGTAAATTTCCGATTTATTGAGGAGTTTGAAATTTACATTCTGACTAAAGCTAGCATAAATAGTAATCAAAGAAAACAAAACAAGAAATGACTTTTGCATGCGTTCGATTATATAGTTGAGATTAATAGTCATACTGGTTTAAGAAATAATACCAACTGTACATATAAAATGACCCAAAGTCATTTTTATGTCTACTGTTGTTAATGCCGTTGCTTCAAACAAATAGTATCAATGAGACGAAGTCGAATTGGACTATATTGTTTGTACAAACGGTATAATTTTCTAAAACCAGTAAATTTTCAGTCCCAAATATAGTCAAATTCCTACAACAA
>CANIXM010000170.1 GCA_947471245.1 Paludibacteraceae bacterium
CTTTTTGGGAATATTAACTTTGCCTGACGACGATAAATGCTTGCAGCGATATTAGCCTACGGCGATAGATGCTTCTCGATTGTACAATGAATATCGGCGTAGCCATATATCAGCGAAGCGTAATATCAATCAATATCGCGTAGCGCAATATCGGCGTAGCCAAATATCTAATAATATCGCGAAGCATATATCAGCGTAGCGTAATATCAATTAATATCGCGTAGCGTATTATCGGCGTAGCCAAATATCTATCAATATCGCGAAGCAAATATCGGCGTAGCCAAATATCGCGAAGCATAATATCAATAAATATCGGCGCAGCCAAATATCAATAAAATATGACATCACAGGAAATTAGACAATCATTTCTCGATTTTTTTGAAAGTAAGAATCACAAGATCGTGCCATCAGCACCCATGGTTATCAAAGACGACCCCACCCTGATGTTTACCAACGCAGGGATGAATCAGTTTAAGAACATCATTTTGGGCAATGACCCCATCAAATATGCTCGTGTGGCCGACTCACAAAAATGCTTACGCGTGAGCGGAAAACACAACGACTTGGAAGAAGTGGGACACGACACCTACCACCACACCATGTTCGAGATGTTGGGCAACTGGTCTTTTGGCGATTATTTCAAGAAAGAAGCCATCGAGTGGGCGTGGGAATACCTGGTGGACGTGCTGAAACTGGATACAGACAGACTGTATGTCACTGTTTTTGAAGGTTCGCCAGCCGAAGGATTGAGTCGCGACGATGAAGCTGCCGCCATCTGGGCACAGTTCCTACCTGCCAGCAGGATTATCAATGGCAACAAAAAAGACAATTTTTGGGAAATGGGCGATACTGGTCCGTGCGGTCCATGCTCGGAAATACACATCGATATCCGCGATGATGCTGACCGTGCTAAAGTGGATGGTTTGACATTGGTGAATGGTAGTCACCCGCAAGTGATTGAAATTTGGAACAACGTATTCATGCAGTTCAACCGCAAAGCCGATGGTTCGCTAGAAGAACTACCAGCCAAAGTGATTGACACAGGTATGGGATTCGAGCGTCTGTGCATGGCATTGCAAGGCAAACAGTCCAACTACGACACCGATGTGTTTACACCCATCATCAAAGAAATTGGTGCTATCTGCTCAGCTGAATATGGCAAAAACGAGCAAGTGGACATTGCCATGCGTGTGATAGCCGACCATATCCGCACCATCGCATTTTCTATCACCGACGGACAGTTGCCTTCCAATGCCAAAGCGGGATATGTGATTCGTCGCATCCTTCGCCGTGCTGTGCGTTATGGCTACACTTTCCTCGACCAGCGTTCGGCATTTATGTACAAGCTCATTGATGTGCTTTGTCAGGTGATGGGTGCCGCTTATCCAGAACTGATAGCGCAAAAATCATTGATAGAAAAAGTAATCAAAGAAGAGGAGGAGTCGTTTCTGCGCACGCTGGAGACAGGGATACGTTTGTTGGAAAAGAGCCTCCCCCAAACCCCATCCGACAGAGGGGGCGTGTTAAGCGGAAAAGTGGCGTTCACGCTTTATGATACTTTTGGATTTCCGCTAGACTTGACCGAATTGATACTTCGCGAAAACGGCATGACCGTAAATATCGAAGAATTCAACGCCGAGATGCAAATCCAAAAAGACCGTGCGCGCAATGCAGCAGCCGTGGAAACTGGCGACTGGGTGACGGTACGTGAAGGTGATAGCATCTTTGTAGGGTACGACTGCACGGAATGTGAAACAGCCATTCTTCGTTATCGCAAAGTGAAACAAAAAAATCAAGAATACTTCCAACTGGTACTTTCTCAGACTCCTTTTTATGCCGAAATGGGAGGTCAGGTAGGCGATTCAGGAGAATTGAAAGGCGAAAAAGGAAGCATTCAAATCCTTGACACTAAGAAAGAAAACAACTTGGCAGTGCACATCACCGCTCAGTTGCCTGAGGATATCACAGAGACATTTACAGCTACGATTAATACCGAAAATCGCCAGGCCATTTCGTGCAATCACTCGGCTACACACTTGCTGCACGAAGCATTGCGTGAGGTACTAGGTACACACGTGGAGCAAAAAGGCTCGTTTGTAAGTCCCGATAGTTTGCGTTTTGACTTCTCGCATTTCCAAAAAGTATCCAAAGAAGAAATCAGAGCCGTTGAGACCATTGCCAATAGAAAAATTCGTGAGAATATTCAGCTGAACGAAATGCGCGAAACGCCTATAGCTGAGGCACAAGCACTGGGAGCAATGGCACTGTTTGGCGAAAAATATGGTGAGACTGTTCGTGTGATTAAGTTTGGAACTTCTACCGAACTATGCGGAGGTACACACGTGCAACGCACAGGCGATATCGGCATGGTGCGCATCATCTCCGAGTCGTCAACCGCAGCTGGCATCCGTCGCATCGAGGCCATCACCGCCAAGGCAGTAGAGCAACTGCTTGATGCTCAGCAAGACATGATAGCCGAAGCCCGTGAGGTACTCCACAACGCACCCGATCTGATGAGTGCCATCCGCAAATCGCAGGAGGAAAACTCAGAACTGAAAAAACAAGTGGAAGCTTTCGTGCACGAAAAAGTGATGACACTAAGAGATACCCTGATAGCACAAGCCCAAGAAGTAAACGGCGTGAAGGTAATCAAATTGGAATCCGACCTAACGGCCGACCAAGTAAAAACACTTGCTTTCCAAATCCGCAATGTGCTGAGCGAAAAACTATTCTTCGTAGCAGGCTGCGTGAACGATGGCAAACCATCACTCACCGTATTGCTATCTGACGACCTAGTAGCAACAGGCATGAATGCCGTGAACATAGCGCGCGATGCTGCCAAAGAAATACAAGGTGGTGGTGGCGGTCAACCTTTCTTTGCCTCTGCAGGCGGTAAAAACCCAGCGGGAATAGCCAAGGCAGTATCCAAAGCACTAGAAGCTGTTTTAATTAATAATTAAGAGTTAATAATTAATAACCAGCACTTTATACATTCTCTAACGAGGGACTTCTGCGCGAGTAGAAATTCCTCGTTGTTTTTTGTAATTTTGGTGTTCAAATATTCGGAAACCATTAGCTTAAACCAACGAAGCTACTATTTCACAACGTCCTTCTACCAACTTCAAACTGGATAAGGCCTTCCATTGGTCGTTGTTCAATTTTTGTGATGTTGACATTTCGCTCGTAAGCCGCGATTTCTAGCACATCGCGAAAGTGATGCGCAATAGAGCCTACAAACCCAACTTCCATTTCATCAAGCTGATATTGCATCACATTGCGGGTAATGAATGCATCAAAGCTTTCGAATACGATGTTGAAGATAGCAGGTTCCTCTAAATTGTCCAAAAGGAAAGGGGCAAATTGGGCTAGAAAACGATTTGGGAAAGGCTGTTTGTACACTTTGTCAAGTATTTCAGCATTGGAATAGACGTATTGCGTGTAAAACTTGTCTTTCAATGTTGCAGGCAATTGGTTTTTCAAACAATCTGCTACAAGCAGTTTGCCCAATACCGCTCCACTGCCTTCGTCACCAAGTATGTAGCCAAGTGGTGAGATGTTATGAGTGATGGTAACACCATCGTAATAACAAGAATTTGAACCAGTGCCTAAGATGCATGCAATCCCTTTTTGATGTTGGAATAGGGCTCGGGCAGCACCTAGTAAATCACTCTCTATTTCAATGCTTGCATGTACAAACAGAGCACTAAGGGCGCTTCTTACTATGTCTTTTTTATCTTCGAAGGCACAACCTGCTCCATAAAATGAAATTTGGGTTATTTTTTCACTGGCTAATGCTGGTGTTAACTTCTCTCTTAGATCGGCAAGTATGTCATCTGTAGTCTGGTAAAATGGATTGATGCCCAATGTGTACAGTTCTTTCACCACTTTATCACCTTTCACCAAACACCAATGAGTTTTGGTAGAACCACTATCCGCTATTAGTATCATCGTGTTTTTATTGTATTTGAGGTTTTTTGATTCAAGGAACCAATTTATTCGAAGTTGAAAGTCAAAGTCAGGATTCGAGAAGCTAGACTGGCAAGAGCATTAGTAAATTTTTTCTCATCGTTACTTAAGCTTTCGCTAAGTCTCTGATCTATTGGGACGAGCATGTTGTTCATACCCACTGCAAATTTGAGCTCGGGTGACAGTTTGAAAAACGAAAAATACAGATCACAACCTACACCAAATTCTGAGTAGAAATCCACTGCGTTGAGTAATACCGCGTTCGTCTTGTTTCTACCAAGATCAAAATATATCCCTCCTCCACAAATTAAGTATGGACGATAATTATCTCTTCTGTCAGCACTATATTTTATAAACAAAGGCACACATACCGGAATGGAAGTGATGTTACGGTCGCCCATAAGCAGGATGGAGTCGCCACCATTAGGGCCAACTTTTGGCATTGAAACGTTGTAAGTAAGGCTTCTATCAGCAAAGTGTAAAGAGGGAGTAAGTCTAAGATTAAAATGATCGTTCAAGCGAAGGTCAGAAATGATACCAACCGAAAACCCAGGTTTAAGGCTTGATACATCAGCATAATACTTTTTCCCATCGATGGTCTGATAACTATGCATCACTCCAAAATCCATGCTATTAAACCCCAAAGAAAACCCTAAATGTATAGGTTTACTATCCACATAAGGTAGGTTTTGAGCAAAAGCATTGGAGGTGAAACTAATCAATGCCGTGATGAGAATTGATTTTGTAAATAATCTATACATCGAGAAATTTTTCGTTTAATAGTAAGTTAAGGTGACCCAAACCAACTAGGCACACCCGCGATGAACCCAAACTTATCAGAATCACTTGCTGTGAGAAAGTCAACTTGAATGAATTTCGGCTTATGATTAAACAGATTTTTATTTGAATTATTGTATCTTAATCATAATGTGGTGCAAAGATACAAAAAATGGGCAAGCTACAAAGTGTGGTTGGAATACTGTTTGATGGTTGGCAATGCGTAGATAAATTGGCAATACAAAAAAAAGGCTGCCCAAACAAATGATGTTGGTCAGCCTTCTCTTACTAATCGTTTTGCTCGTCTTTGCCTTGCGGCGTGATAAGTTTATATCCTTTACCGTGTATATTTATTATACCTACATTAGGATCATCTTTCAATAATTTACGAAGTTTGGTGATATACACATCCATGCTTCTCGCATTGAAATAGTTGTCATCCACCCAAATGGTTTTTAGGGCAAAGTTA
>CANIXM010000171.1 GCA_947471245.1 Paludibacteraceae bacterium
AGCGATGGATGTATTAGTTGCTTGTTTTTGCCTATCCAGCCTAACCCTGCTTGCTGTGCCCAGTGTCTTTCTAGTACTGGTGCCGAATCCACAAAACTATGCTGAAATGATGGGTTAATTATTCCTTCCCCATAGTGCTTTTTTAGCTCTGTTTCCAATTGCGATAGCTTGGTTTTGATTACCGTGTGATAATCAATTTCAGAGTAAGCATATTTGGCTAGCTGAGGGGCTTGTGGGTTTTGAAGTTTGCTGGGGTAGTAATTCAACAATACCACCACTACTGACTTGCATTCGGGAACTAAAACAGTGGGGTTGCATCGTTTCTCGAAGTTCCTTTCCAAGTAACTCATGCTGCCATGATAGCCTTTTTCGAGCCATTCTTTCAAATATGCTTCATCATCACCTACGGCTTCTGCTTTGGCTATGCCACAGGCGTCAAACCCTACTGATAGTGCAATGTCTTTGATAAGGTGATGCATGGTGGCGTGTAAAGTAATACAACAAAGGCGTCTAATGATGCATCATCAAAACGCCTTTGTTGAATTGTTTGTTTAGAAAGATTGGAATTTGTTTGAAAAATGTATCTGGCTACAACTATTGAAGTAAATATAGGCTGACGCCATTTCTATTGTGTCCTATCTTCAATTCTCAAATTTGTACTTGTAACTTTTGTGCCTTTTGTGGTTTTTTTTAGACAGAGGTCAATCCATCGGTTAGCCTACCAAAGCGATATATTCATCTGCGCTTAGAAGGCTATTTACTTGCTCTGGATTAGAAATCTGCACTTTGATCATCCATCCGTCACCGTAAGGGCTGTCATTGACCAACTCAGGCGCATCCATCAGTGACTCATTGAACTCTATGATTTCACCGTCAAGGGGAATGAACAAGTCCGAAACTGTTTTTACAGCTTCCACAGTTCCGAATACCTCTCCAGCATTCATCGTTTCACCTACTGTTTCTACTTCTACGAAAACAATCTCACCCAATTCACCTTGAGCGTAATCTGTAATTCCTACTGTGGCTACATTGCCTTCTACTAGCACCCATTCGTGCTCTTTGGTGTACTTTAAATTCGATGGTACATTCATGCTGTTTTTTTTTATAAGTGTTATTTTTTTATGTTAAGTGTACATAGCACTGGTAAGTGGTCAGAGTATTTTACCTTTTCGGTTTTGAACTTAATGAGGTCAAATCCCAGAGCATCATACATCACATAGTCAATGCGGAAATGGAAGTATTTTTCATTGAATGTCCAACCCATTCCAAATCCACTTTCTGAAAATGCGTCTGTAAGATAACATTTGGCTTTGGTGTAAACGTAAGATCCAGGCACGTCGTTGAAGTCACCACACATGATTACTTTGTATGGTGAACTTTCCACAACTTGTGCCACGCTGTCAGCCTGCACAGCCCTAAGTTTGTAAGCAGAGGCAAGCTTTTTGGAAAAATAGAGTGTGATGCCCGAAAGGCTGTCTGCATCAAAATTTTCTTTTAGACTTATCGGTCTCGATTTGTCATTCTCTGTAAGTCTATTGGATTCTAGGTGATTGTTTATCATGCGAATAATTTCACCATCCACATTGATGTCTGAGTAGATTGACAGATTGTTGTCCGATGGGTAGCCTATTCGTTGTTTATTGATGATAGGATATTTTGAAAAAGTAGCAATGCCTTCTTTGCGAGTACTTTTACTTTTGTTAAACGCTATATGTGAATAAGGATATTTTCTGAAAAGCTTCATCACATCTTTTAATGTCAAGTATTTTTCATCTTCACTCACTGTAAACTCTTGAAGACAGATGATATCTGCATTGGTTTCTAATGCATATTGAATTACATTGTTTGGGGATTTTTTTGTTGGTTTTGTTATACGTGAACACCTCCAGGTGTTGTAGGATAGCAATTTTATGGGTTTTGTTATGGCTGTAGCTTTCGTTTTGCCAAATCGGAATGAGAAAGTATTGCTTATTTGGGATGCTGACAGCAATAAAATGCTCAATGACAATAAGAACATCCATTTTCGGGAGATCATCCAGAATAGGACAAAGAAAGCATTCACAAAAATAGTTGCTGGCAGAATCAAACTAAGATAGGCGGGGAAGATAAAAAAATCAGGGCTAATGTAGGCCGCTATCAGGGTTACTGCCATGACCAGTACAGCCCCTACATTGAAGGCTATCATTATCCATTTTAGTACCGATCTGCTTGACATGAATTGTGTCCCTAAATTGATTATCCTTATTTGCCTTGCTCAAATAGGCGTTTTTTTTCATCGGGAGTAAGGCTTTCATAACCCGATGTTTTTATTTTGTCCAGTATTTTGTCCACATTCGCCATCTTCTGAGCTTTGTACATATTGTAGTCTGCGTCAGACATTTTCTGGCTGTTGTAGTTCTTGCTTTTTTTGACTCGTAGTTTCCGTGATCCGAAAACACCTACTGCTAGATCCAACACCCAACTGACCCAACTCGTAACATCCATTTTATGCTGCAAAGATACAACAAATATATAGCCTGCCAAAGCTCCACCTAGGTGAGCTAATTCACCACCGCCATTTTCTGATGTGATGCTAAAGAAGCTTGTTCCCACGGCTATAAGCGCTATGTATTTTAATTTCACATTGCCTATCAGCATCAATTGTAGATTCATGTTGGGCGACTTTGCGGCTGTAGCCACTATGATAGCCATGATGGAGCCAGAGGCACCAAGTAACACACTTCTTGAAAGTAACGGTAAAAAGTAGGGAAAAGTATTAAACGAAATGATATAAATAGCCGCACCTGCAAGTCCTCCTACCACGTACAGTCCTACCAACTGTTTTTCACTAAAGTACATCAAGAATATTTTGCCAAACCAAAATAAACTTAACATATTAAAGAAAATATGAAATAATTCTTGGTGGAGAAACATGTAACTCACTACTGTCCATGGTTTGTAAACCAACTGATTGACCTCTGCAGGCACAGCCAGTTGTGACCACAGCGTGGTGTGGGGAAGATTAAACAGACTTAAAACAATGCTCAGAAAATTCAATAATAGGAATATGCCTGAATTAATGTAAATCAACTTAATGAGTTGATTGCCATTCTTAAAGGAATGGGTTAGATTGTCCACAAATGCCATGATTGCAATGATTTGATTTAAAACAAATTTCTTTTTTTCCAATACAATAAGAGTACGATTCCGAAAAGCATTCCACCCAAGTGGGCAAAGTGTGCAATGTTGTCGCCCGGAAAACGTGCTACACCAAAAAACAATTCTACTGCACCATAAATGAACACGAAAATTTTTGCCTTGATGGGGATGGGAATAAACATAATATATAAACTGGTTTCAGGGAAACTCCAACCAAAAGCTAGCAATAAACCAAATATGGCTCCCGATGCTCCTACGGTCACAGGCAAACTCATAAATAGCTTTTTTAACTGGATGATTTCTGGTCGGGTAAGGAGTGAGTAGTCACTTACTCTGAAATAGCCACTTAACACCGACTGGTAGTCTTCTAGCAGTTGCCCAGAATTGGTAGCAATAGCCGTGTTGAATGCCGATAGTGTTTCATTAAATTCAATGGTCCAAAAAAGTTGTTGTATCACTCCTGCACCAACGCCTGTAACCATGTAATACAACAAGAATCGCTTCGGTCCCCAAAGATTCTCAAGCATAGAACCGAACATATACAAAGAGAACATGTTGAAAAATAAATGCTGAAAACTCCCATGCATAAACATGTAGGAGAAAAACTGAAATAATTTGAATTTTTCAGAACCCCAATAGTGCATACCCAAAATTTGGTTTAGGTCTAACATAAGTCCCATTCTCTCAAAAACACCAGGTAAGAGCTCTGATGAAAGCCATAGGATTAAGTTAATAGCAATGATGTTTTTAACAATAGGTGAAATAGAGTTTAAAAAAGATGGTCGGTAATTATTCATCTTGCTATATTCTTATGGGGTTAATTGATCAATAAAGATGTGCTAAATCACTATATTTATAGTAAAGGAAGTTCAGTGATAAAAGTTTATATTTATTACAAAATTAAAGATATTTTCTCCGTAAAAAAGACCTATTTTCTCTCTGATATATAGTGCAAAAGTAGTGAAAAAGCCACCAATAAAGCGTTTGCCGTCATTTTTTTTGAAAACTTCTACGTTTATTGGCTTTTTTTTTAATTAAATGCTTGTATATTATTTCCAAACGACTATATTTGCAAAGTCAAAAACCTAATTGTTTATCGTTTTCTAATAAAAAAATTAATTTTATGAACAAAGCTGAATTAATCAATGCCATCGCTGAAGAAGCAGGTCTTAGCAAAGTTGATGCTAAAAAAGCGCTTGAAGCTGTAGTAAAAAGTGTATCAGATGCTCTTGTTTCAGGAGACAAAGTTAGTTTAATCGGATTTGGTACTTTCTCAGTTACTGAGCGTGCTGCCCGTCCAGGTATCAATCCTGCAACTAAACAAGCAATTACAATCGAAGCTAAAAAAGTAGCTAAATTTAAAGCTGGTGCTGAGTTAACTGCTGCTATCAACTAATCAGTTGATTCATTGGTCTCAAATCAAAAAGGGAATACTTCATAAGTAATCCCTTTTTTAGCTTTAATAGTTCGGCATTATTTAAAAATAGATGGCTCGAGCTATTTTTTGTACTTCTTCATTTCCTTTGAGTGTAGCCACTACTTCCAGCGCAAATTCAATAGCCACACCTGCAGCTTTTGCAGTGATGGTATTTCCGGATTTAACCACTTTGTTCTCAGAAATAGTTGCCCCTTGTAACGCAGATTCAACACCTGGATAGCAAATAGCCTCTTTCCCATTCAGCAGATTTAATTTTCCCAATATTGAAGGAGCAGCGCAAATGGCTGCTGTCAGTTTTCCTGCGTCGAAGTGTCGCTTAAGCTGATCTAGCAATTGCTGGTGTGCACCCAAGTTAGTAGTGCCTGGTTGTCCTCCTGGCAGTATCAGTGCATCCGCCTCTGCAAAATCACATTGAGAGAACAAACAATCTGCCTCCACAGCTATGTGATGAGCTCCTACCACACGTAGGCTTTCGGAAATCGATACTGTTACAGTCTGTATCCCAGCGCGTCGTAAAATGTCTATAGGCGTGATGGCTTCAATTTCTTCAAATCCATCAGCAAGAAAGATGTAAGCAGTCATTTATTTCAATTTAATATTATAGGTGATGG
>CANIXM010000172.1 GCA_947471245.1 Paludibacteraceae bacterium
ATACTTGGGACGCTCATACGATTGTAAACGGGTCATTAATGATTGGTGCTGGGGCTGCTACACTCTTTGCAGCGCCAGCAGTTTTAACAGGGATTGCGATATATGGCGTTGGTGATTATTTCTTTGATTTTGGTGGTATAATAGACAGGAACGCAGGTAGAAACTCAGGAGTATGGAGACCTTAATTATGAATAAAATACTGTTATACAATTACAGTTTATCTGTATATTTTTCAAGAGGGAAGAAAGAACTTTTTAATAAAGGAACATGGTATTTATTGGCTAGTGAATTGTTTTGCATTTCGATATCATTTGCAATGTTTTTATTAACGAGGTTTGATGTTAAAATGCCTGGTGCAATTATACTTATCTTTTACCTTCTCATTTGGTATGGCACTTTCTACGGCACTAAAAATTGGGTGCACTCACAACTTGAAAAGAAGCAAATAGGGTTTAAGTACAAAAATATTAGTCGGATATTTTTATATAGGACGGCTGGACTATTGCTTTATCTTGGAAGTTTCATTTTCTTTTTAATTGTAGGAATATCAACTTTTCAAGGATATTTGAATAGCTAACAAAACAGAAAAGAAACTCAGTTGGAAATAGTGTATTTTTGCACGGGCTGTTCAGCATTCTAAGACATAAGCAAGCAAAAGGCACGAGAAATCGTGTCTTTTGCTGTTGAAAAAAGAGTATATTGCTTCGAATATTAAAAGCTAGAGCCTTCCTTTTAACTACGACGAAGGCTGGAGCCATTCGCCGAACATTGTGTAGTATGTAGTTTTGTACGCTACGGGGGACTGGGTAAAACCAAAGTAGGAAATTTTAACCACAAAAGGCACAAAAGAATGATTTATAACACATAGGACACAACATGCTTTCATTTTAGAAAAACTAAGGACACATAGGTTTGCCTTTCGGCAAATAGGCTTGATTGACAAGGAAATAGATGGGTATAAATAAAATTGGAATGGGTATTTAACAATGTGTTCTATTGTGTTTCAAAGAATACCCACCTTAAACGTTATAGATTAAATTTTATCGTGTTCGTTTCTTTTTCATTTTTTGCAAAAATACTCAAAATTTGATATTCCCCAACGATTACATTTTTTCCTTTAAGAACTTACCAGTATAGGAAGCTTCGCATTTTAGAATTTGCTCTGGAGTGCCTTCAAACACAAGATTTCCACCTTTTTCACCACCTTCCGGACCTATGTCAATAAGATGGTCAGCACATTTGATTACCTCCAAATTATGTTCGATGATGATGACCGTGTGCCCTTTAGCTATCAGTGCATCGAAGGCTTTCATCAAGGTTTTAATGTCATGAAAATGTAAGCCCGTGGTGGGTTCGTCAAACACAAAGATGGTAGGTTCTGGTTTTTCGTTGGCTAGGAATGAAGCCAATTTTACCCGTTGACTTTCACCACCAGAAAGCGTGGAGGATGACTGTCCGAGTTTCACATAACCCACACCCACATCTTGAAGTGGCTTGAGACGCTTGGCAATTTTTTTCTCAATAGTACCTGATTTAGACGAAAAGAACTCAATGGCCTGATCAACGGTCATTTCCAATACATCAAAGATATTGACTCCCTGATAAGTTACATCAAGAATATCTTGCTTAAATCGCTGTCCATGGCAGTGTTCACATTCAAGCACTAAATCAGCCATAAACTGCATTTCTACGGTGATGGTACCTTCGCCTTGACATTCTTCACAACGTCCACCATCGGTGTTAAAAGAAAAGTGAGATGGAGAAAAACTCATCTGTTTGGACAGTTGCTGATCGGCATACAATTTACGCACCTCATCATAAGCCTTGATATAAGTCACTGGATTGGAACGAGATGAGCGTCCTATAGGATTTTGATCTACAAACTCAACATCACGTGCTAGACGCAAACTGCCCTGCAAATCAGCAAATTTACCAGTTCTGTCGGCTATCCCTCCATAATACTTCTTCAACGCTGCATAAAACACATTTCTGACCAATGAGGATTTGCCCGAACCACTTACACCTGTGATAACCGTCATCACATTCAGTGGAAATTTGACATTGATACCTTTCAGATTGTTTTCGCTAGCGCCGATGATTTCGATGTAGTTATTCCATTTGCGACGTTGTGTGGGCACTGCGATGGACTGGAGTCCTTGCAGGTATTGAAGAGTAAAAGAGTCGGTTTTATTCGATTTAGTGGTTTTCGAAGGCACTACACCCTGAAAAACAACATTGCCACCCATTCTTCCAGCAGCAGGGCCGATATCAATTAAATAGTCGGCAGCTCGCATGATTTCCTCATCGTGTTCAACCACCACCACAGTATTACCAAGATCTCTTAGCTGTTTGAGCACCTTGACCAACAAATAGGTATCACGTGCATGCAGCCCTATACTTGGTTCATCAAGAATGTAAAGCGAACCGACCAAACTACTTCCGAGCGATGTGGCTAAGTTGATGCGTTGACTTTCTCCACCAGACAAGGTGTTGGAAAGCCGATTGAGAGTTAGGTACCCCAAACCCACGTCATTTAGAAATTGAATGCGGTTTTGAATTTCGAGAAGCAGACGTTTGGCAATGGCTGCATCATGCTCTTCCAATTTCAATTTGTCAAAAAACACTTTCAATTGACTCACTGGCATCATCACCAATTCGTTAATGGCTTTGCCTCCTACTTTAACATAAGTGGCTGTTTTTTTCAATCGACTACCTTTGCAGTCGGGGCAAATGGTTTTACCTCGATAGCGAGCCAACATCACTCGATATTGAATTTTGAATTGATTACTTTCCAAAAATTTAAAAAAAGCATTCAAGCCTTCAAAATACTTATTGCCTGTCCACAGCAGTTCACGTTGGGATTCTGACAATTCAAAGTAGGGCTTATGAATGGGGAAATGAAATTTTTCGGCATGATGTACCAGTTGCATCTTCCACTCACCCATGGACTCACCACGCCAACAAGCTACAGCATCCTGAAATACAGACAATGTCTTGTTGGGGACGACTAAATCTTCATCTATCCCCACAACCTTACCAAATCCTTCGCATTTAGGACAAGCACCCAACGGACTGTTAAAACTAAACGTGTGTACAGATGGAATTTCAAACTCCATCCCATCGGCCTCAAATTTTTTGGAGAACTGGAGGTATTGCGGCTTTTCAGAATTTGCACTATCATCGATTGATATAACAGGAATAATTTTCAACACACAAGCACCTTTGCCTTCAAAAAAAGCAGTTTCGATAGAGTCTGTCAACCGACTTATGGCCTCCTGCGAGTTATCCACAACCAAACGATCTATCAAAAGAAAAATTTTCTTTTTCTCAACTTGTTTTGGATTGCCTTTGATAAACTCTTGCAACAGCGCCGTATCTCCATCTACCTCAATGCGACTAAAACCTTGCTGAAGGAAAAATTGAAGTTGTTCGATTGTTTTTTTGTTTTCTTCAGGAACGATGGGTGCTAACACCATCAGTCTAGTGCCTTCAGAAAAGCTAAGTGCAGCTTCTATCACGTCTTTAGCTTCGTGCTTCTTAACCACTGCTCCTGACTTTGGTGAGTAGGTAAGCCCTATACGAGCAAAAAGTAATTTGATGTACTCATAAATCTCAGTAGAAGTCCCTACGGTGGAACGAGGATTACGTGTATTGACCTTTTGCTCTATGGCAATGGCGGGTGGAATGCCCTTTATGAAATCCACTTCAGGCTTGCTCATTCTCCCCAAAAACTGACGGGCATAGGAAGAAAGACTTTCCACATATCGTCTTTGTCCCTCGGCGTAGATGGTATCAAAAGCTAACGACGACTTCCCTGAACCAGAAAGTCCAGTGATAACAACCAATTGATTGCGTGGAATTTCTATATCAATATTTTTAAGATTGTGCACTCTGGCACCTTTGACTATTATGCTTCCTTTGGTGGACATGAATTACGGTCGAGATTAAATAGTGTTTGTTGATAGAATATTCTTGAAAAAAAAGGCACAAGAGAATTAAGTAGGGTCTGCTTATAGACTTATAAATATCTATTATACAGATATATAATGGATTTCATTCTTTCGTAAGTGCAAGTGTTTATAATGTGTTTGTTCATTTACTTTGCACTTCACATAGAATAATCCCGTAGGGATTAACCATGGATAACCCCCAATGTAATTGGGGGATGGAGTCCAAAGTCGAGAACAGAACCCCGTAGTGGGTTCACCTACAATCACTCAGTTGGGTTCAACCCATTACGGGGTTGATATTTTAGGGTCATTCATATCCCCCAGTTGCGCTTCGCTTACTGGGGGTTATCCACAGTTAACTCCTACGGAGTTTTTCAGCTGACCCTAAGTAATTACAAGAATTTAGCCACAAGTTATAAGGCAGATTATTGAATAGCTAGCCTTGTAAAAATTATAACTAATTGCCTACACATAACTTTGCATGACCTAGCTGCGTTAATTATCGTTGGAAAACACATCCATTATGAGGTCTTTATTATCCCTTTTTCTTCAAAATGCAAAGATACATTATCTGTTTCAAATAAAATCTTAGAACAACTTTATATTTGGTTCTATCTCGTTCTGTGTGGGTGAAAAGAGAAACATTTTCAGACAAACAAAAAGAATAACCACAACGCAAATAATGCGCATAAATAATTAAAAAATTGATGTTTTTTGGGAATATATTCATTCAACATTCATTTCATCAAAAACAATCAAACAAAACAGTTGTTATAAATAAGATATAAATAAGGAATAATTATAAATTTTTCGGGCTAAACCGACTGTATTATACAATAAATAGTTGTACTTTTGCGTCAAATGTAAATAAATATACATTTATCGATCTTTGAATTTATACTTTGCTGTATATCAACCAAGTACAAAAGCAAGACAAACACAACAATTAAAACGAGTATGACAAATAAACTTTGATACACAAGAAGATGTTTGAATGCGAGTTGTCCAGTCAAGTCGGGAGAAGTAATATTAAAGTTTCCTCTGGGAATAAGGGGCAAAAATACAAACACATGAAACGAGCACAACAAATAAACTTTGACTCACAAGGAGATGTTTATGTGCGAGTTCCATCTTACAACTAAAAAACAATTATAAACAGATGAAACACCCATGACCAAATAATCATTTGGACAAACTAGGGTATGATTAAACAATACTAACTTCACATC
>CANIXM010000173.1 GCA_947471245.1 Paludibacteraceae bacterium
AGTCAATTTATTGACTTTCTTATAGTTCTCAACCTTCACTTCTTGCATCAATAGATCGGCACTGATAAGTTTCAAGCGTTCCTCAATAAACTTAGCTGTATTGCTTGCCAATTGGTTTTTATCAAGTACCGCATCAAGATTGTAAAGTTCCACCAATGTGTTAAGCACTGCCTCTGTCTTGCGTGGACAAGCACTCACTGAACTCAACATTATACCATTTGATTTCTTATTAACGGTGGCAATCTTGACCTCTGAGGTATATCTATCAATTAATGATTTAATGGAATAGGTACTTATTCGATACACATCATCTGGTTTGAGTAAACCAACTTGCACCAGTTTAAAAACGCCGTAAGGAGTCTGTAAAGTAGAATTAATGGTTTTCAATGCAAACCTTTGATTCCAATCTTTTGATTTAACATCTAACCTATAGCCTTCATCGGTATTTTCCAATGTAAATACTATCGAAGGTATTGTGGTGGTATCATTATATCCCACTGGAACAATCAACTTTACAGGGCAAACAGGATAAAGTTCAACATACCTCAACCCATCCTTTTTGAAATATTCTGTTTCTATGCCCAATGATTTTATCATGTGTCTGGTCACAGATTTGGACATGAGCACCTGCATCTCGTCTTCCACTTCCTTCGAACTTGAATTGGATAGCCCCAGTCCTTCAATCATGGGCATATCAAACATACCTCCCATTCCCTTATCTTTTCTTAGGGAGATGGTAGATTGTACTTGATATTTCACACTTGTGACTTTAAAAAACAAGTGTGCCACCGATAAGCATACTACAACTCCAAAAATAAACCAATACCATTTACTGAGGTATTTATAAACTAAATCTCTTATTATTATTTGATCTGTCATCATTCCACCACTACGCTGTACGTTATTATCCATATTGAATTACCAAATATATACTAATTTATGAATGCAAATGCCTACTACTATTTCGTTAGTGATATTATAAGTGTAATACTAGCCATCAAAGTCGAAAAAGTGGACAAATATAGTCCAGTATTAACATTCTCAGATGAGATGGCTTTTACTTTGTTTGGCTCTACATACACCAAATCATTTTGTTGTAAGTAATAGTAAGGTGATTTGAAAACCTCATCACTATTCAAATTCAATCGGACAAATTCAAGTTTACCGTTGTTTTCACGTGTAATGAGTACATTTTCTCTTTTTCCAAACACGGTCATATCACCTGCCAAACCAAGTGCATCCAATACTGTGACACGCTCATTGGAAATGGCATATTGTCCAGGTTTAGCTACCTCACCAAGCACGGTAACTTTATAATTTAGGAATTGTATCGTCACAATTGCATTCTTCAAATAGGGAGTCAACTCCTCTTTAATATGCTTAATAGCCTGCGACTTCGTAAGACCTGCAAGCTTTATGGGTCCGACTACAGGAAAGTTCACATTGCCATTTACATCTACTAAATAGGACTGTAAGGTAGGTGCTGCATAAAGTTGATCACTTCCAGGAGTAGCGTATGAAACCAATGGAAGATTAAAGGGTGCAACAGCAAGTGGATCAAGACCATTCACAACAATTGATAGCATATCATTGGAACAAATACGAGATTCGTGTGCTTTGGAAAAACTTGAATTGATAGCATCAGCGGAAGCCGAAGTGACATTTGCGAAATATGCAATCTTTTTTTGCGAACTACAAGCAACGAACGATAATACAATCAACGTGCAAAAAAACGAACGAAAACAATTCATGGATGTTTAATTTTGTAAAAATTTATCACTCACAATTTATCTAAACAACTAATCAACAGGCAATAATTCCATCTTGCAATCACAAGCAACCAGTATGGATAATTCAGACATCATCTACCAATTAGCAATTAGGACTGCAAAAATACAAAAAAATGACACGTCACACAAACAATTTGCTAAAAGTAAACCTTGAAAAGTCTTAAAACTGATTATTTACAAACAGCTTTAATGATTTTCACATCATGAATTGGACTATCTGCAATTCCTGTTTTTACTAATGAAATTTTTTCTACAATATCCATTCCCTCAATCACTTCTCCGAAAACAGTATATTCTCCATCCAAATGAGGCGTACCACCAATGGTAGTGTAATCTTTACGTTGCTGTTCGGAGAATTTATGTACAATTTCTTTTTTCATTTTCTCCTGCACCTGATTCATAATTGTGTCGCGAAGTGCGTCCAGCTTTTCCTTGTTTTTTTCTTGCTTGTACTTATTTACCTGCTCCTGCTTTGTCTGTAATATCTCTTGAAAAATTCGACCTTCCATCTTCAAATGATTGTTTTTTTCCATTGCATTTAACTGTTCGTTAGTAAACACACGACCTTGAACAATGTAAAACTGACAGGCCGATGAATTTTTACTCGGATTTACATCATCTCCTTTTCTGGCGGCTGAAAGTGCGCCACGTTTATGATAATAAGCAGGAAAATAAATTTCAGCGGGCAATGTATAATCCAATCCACCACTACCGAGCATCGCATCAGGCTTAGCGTTCTTTGACTTGGGGTCGCCAGTCTGAATCATGAAGTCTGCTATAACACGATGAAACAACAAACCGTCATAAAACCCATTATTGACGAGCTTTACGAAATTATCTCTATGTTTTGGTGTTTCTGAATATAAGCGAACGGTAATTTTACCTTGAGTAGTTGTTAGACACACGGTAGAACTAATGATTTTTTTGGTTGAACACGACATGATAAAAAATGACATGACAATCATACAGCATAATTTCGAATGTTTCATACGATATTTTTTTAGTTGCAAATAGAACGCTCATGAGTTGCTTTGATAGTAGCTTCACAAAAATACTGTTTTTTAATTCTAATCCAGTGATAGAATTAAAAAGTTTCGTATCTATCTTTTTTTTAATACTTTTGCTAGTCTATTACTCAACCGAATCCTGCCACACAAATGCCAAATATTGACGACTTTACATTCTCCTACAACATTGGGAAAGCTTATATAAAATTCTGCTACAAAAGATATTATAGAGATTACACTATTGTGGGAAGAGAAAACATCCCCGATAACTGTCCTGTGATTTATGCACCCAATCACTTGAACGCAGTGATGGATGCTATTGCTGTAGTATCTATTGTCAAACACACTACTCCTGTGGTATTTTTGGCTCGGTCGGATATTTTTTCAAGTGCGTTAGCCAGAAAAATTTTGAGCTTCATCAAGATTATGCCTGCCTTCCGAATGGTAGATGGCATAAAAAATCTACAAAAAAATCAGGACACCTTTGACAAATGTGTGGAAATACTTCATCGAGGGCATTGTCTAGGCATCATGCCCGAAGGAAATCAAGGCGAACAGCGCAAACTAAGACCTATCATGAAAGGGATTTTCAGGGTTGCTTTTGATGCTCAAAAAAAATGGGGTGACCTGCCAAAAGTGAAAATAATTCCAGTGGGTATTGACCTTGGCGATCATACCAAAGCAAGAAAGCACATCATCATCAGCATTGGCAAGCCCATAGAAATATCGGATTATGCTGCCGACTTTGAAATAGATGGTGTAAAAACAACGAATAAAATTCGTGAACACCTAAGAGCAGCTTTAAGTGAACTCACGCTTGACTTGGCGACAAACACACATTACTCCTGCTTTGAAGCGGCAACTGAAATAGCTAATGAAGCGGTACTAAAACATTTTCAGCTACAAGACAATTCTTTCAACAGATTCAAAGCACGACAGTGGATAGGAAAACGTCTATTGGCGTTAGAAAAAGACTCACCGTTACTTATGGATTCGGTAGAGACGAATTGCCAAACTCACAAAGAACTTTGCAAACTATTGGACCTTAAACCCAACACATTGGACGAAACAGAGGACTCATGGATTTCATTAATAGTGGATGCTAGCCTACTGGTTGCATCTTCGTTGGTTTTTGTGATGGGTCTAATGCTGAATGCTATTCCATTCTTTTTGCCGATAGTCATTCGAAAAGCTATAAAACTGGAATACGATGGGTTTATAAGCTCCATTCAATTTGGAATAGGGATGTTTTCTTTTCCAATTTTCTACTCTCTTCAAAGTTTTTTGATATACAAACTCACTGATTGCCATTGGGGATTTTTACCTTTGATTTTCGCAGGACATTATTACTTGGGTAAGCTGGCTTACGAATGGTATCGCAATTGGAGAAAAATGATGGGAAGAATTCGGTTATCGAGATTAGATAGGCAATCTGACGAACAACTTTTGAGACTTAGAAAAACACATCAAGATTTGATTGAAATGATATTGAAATGACCATTATCAATCAATTTCCATCTGCAATCCACTTCTAAGAATTTCTAAAGCTGGATTCTGTTCTACCATCTGTTTATATCTGTCCTCTGGACTAATGGAACGCACAGCCTCCGATTCTTGAACCAAACGAATACTCATTTGCAAATTTGAGTTTTTTAGTTCCTTGCGAATAAATGCCACTAGTTCATGTTGAATCTGGCGATATTCCCTTTCTTGTAAGGCATTGAACACCGAAATTTCAAACACATTATCGGAAATCAATAGCGGAATAGAACTTTGAATAAGTCCTATCATGTGTCTATCAGTAATTTTTTCGGCAAATCGCTTCCACGCCAGTTCCAAATCTTCGACTGTAAAAGCATTGGTTTCCATGGTTACTTCTTGCTCCTTCACCACATTTACCTCATCATTTGAAGCTACAGCCTTAGGTTGCAATGAGATGGAGACTCGATGTGGCATGTTCACACCTGGCTGAGATGTTACTCTAGGCGTTTCCACTGGAATAATTGTAGGCGTAGATGCAGGTACTGTGATTGCAACAGTTGGATGCGAATCTGACACTTGAACAACAATAGGTAAAATTTCAGCTGGTGAATCAGCGTCACTTATTGATTTTTTTTTTTCGTCCGTCAATTGGCAAAGACGGATTAAAGCTAACTCCACTAGAAGTCGTTTATTTTTACTGGTTCGATAGTCTTTGTCACAGTCATTGGCCAGTTTGAGTGCCTGAAACAAAAAATCGGGCGAACAGCCTTGCGCTTGAGATTTATAGCGCTCGCCTATCCCTGCTCCCACTTCTAGTAAAACCAATGTTTGCGGATCTTTACTAACCAGCACATCTCTAAAATGAGCACTTAAACCTGTTATAAAATGAT
>CANIXM010000174.1 GCA_947471245.1 Paludibacteraceae bacterium
GGCTCAATGTAACTGTTTTGCTACAAACAGACACATTGGACATATCCAAACCTTCCATAAGGACTTTCTCTACAGGCAAGTAGGGTACATAGACAGCAGTGTTCTGACCTGCAGTCAACTTCAATTTGGAGGTGATGTCAGTATAGGTTACACCTCCATTATGACTAATAGAGACTTTCACCTTGGCACCCGTATTCAACCCAGAAAGGGATAAACGAACGCCATCATAACTTGCAGCAAAGTTGGTACAAGTCTGTGAGTATGAACTGATGCTAAAAAACACAGCACATATCAACACATAAAAAAATAGATTGTTTTTATTCATAGATTAAAATATTAAAATGACACCAGTAAGGATATTGGAATAAAGATAACAAGAAAAAAACAAACTCCAAAATAAAAACAGATATTCCTAAAAGAATTTAAGAAAAAAATGGTGCTATAATATTTTGAGCATGTAAATGGAGTAGCATTATAGAGCTATGATTTATCTATACTATCCGACCTAATTATACACTATAATGAATTAGTAAGTTACAGTTTCAATAAGACACATGATATTATAATCCTTTTGTGCTTTGATTTTGTGGCAACCACCTTATACCAACTGTACATATAAAATGACCCAAAGTCATTATTATTTCTACTGTTGTTAATGCCGTTGTATGAGCAAACGGTATTATTCGTAATTGAGTCCGAAAAAGAATTGGGAATAAAAAGTAAAAAAAACACCCGAAAAGCAAATGCAATTCGGGTGCTTAAAAAACTATAAACAATTATTTAACGCTCAATTTTCCTACAAAAGTTTTACCCTCTGATTTGATTTGAACGAAATAAATACCTGTACTAACATTAACACTAGCCAAAGATATAGTAATAGCATCAGCTGATACAGTAGGAACTAATGAACCTACATATTGTCCGCTGATAGAAATTACCGATACTGTAGAATTTTGTGCATATACTCCACTGATAGTAACTATTTCTGTTGCAGATGCAGGGTTAGGAGAAATCTTAACTGATGTAGCTGCAACTTCATTCACACTAATAGGACCTGTACAAGACGTACATACAGGTGCATTATTTAGGTCGATACCATTTTTGTTATTTAAACCATTATTGTCAGCAGTACATTTATTAGGACCATTAGCATCTGCTATCATAGAAAGAGAACCAGTTAAAGGTAAATTAACTGGAGCACCTTTTTGAGGACCTGCAGCATATACAGCCTTAGCCATATCCACACATACTTTATCAGCAGAACCAACTAAAGCAGTTATATCAGAATAACCTGCCCAACCATCATCGGAATATGCGAACCAGTTTCCAGGAGAATAATTCCTAAGACCAGACAATTCTATTTTTTTACCATCCGATGAAATACAGGCTCTAAAATTATCACAATAAGACGCTACCTTAATTTTACAAGGAGTAACTGAACAATCATAGTTTGACGGTTGAATTGAAGATGTACAATCTTGATCTTTTGCAGAGTTACCTGGAGCCCACAAACAGAAAGCCACAAAACCATTCTTAGTAACTGACGCAGCACCACCTGGATACTCAGCAGGAGTAGCTTTCCAATACGAACCAGAAGGCACAACTCTTCCAGTAACAATTGTAGTAGAACCTGGAGTCCAAGTTGAAGTTACATCAGCCCAAGAAGCCCAAGAACCATCAAGAGCATAAGCAGTCCAAGTTTTTGCTGTGGTAGTAGGAATACCAATAAGAGTCGCAACTGACTTAGTCTCATTCCATCCATTTGTTTGCTCTGGAATGGAGTTACAAAAAGAAGGATTAATGTCCTTCGCAGAAACATTTGCAAACATTAAGAGTGCAAACGCTGAAGCAAAAAAAGATTTTGTTTTCATAATAAATTGTTTTTTTTGATTTAAGGTTAGATGAACCCCACATGTAGCCATATATTAAGGCTTATTATGTTCATCCTCCCTTGGTTAGTTTTTAATTAACATGTGGGTAAAATATCTTAATATCCTTGATTTTGTTGATACGCTTTCCCCGATTCATATAAAGCTTTCTGCGGAATAGGGAATTTCACATAATGATTATCAGTTAAAGGCACATTATATCTTGAGGCAAATTCAATAAACTTATTGGCAGCACCTTTACTACTTTTAAAGCGAATCATATCCATTCTTCTCCATCCTTCCCAATAGAGTTCACGACCACGCTCTTGGAATAAGAATTCCATCAAAGTGTCCTTTGGGCAACTAGCTGCTAAAGCTGATGTAGCACCAATCACTCGAATCATTTTTCCTTGACCAGAAGTCACTTCTATTTCCCTGGATACAGATTTAGTAGTATTAGCCCTATCAGTAATCATTTTTATATACCCTTGTGCAGCTGATTGACTTCCACCAGCTCTATTTAACTCGATCTCTGCAGCAGATAAAAGAACATCGGCATACCTAAAAGGAACTGAAGAGTGTTGACCACGTGAAGCATCGTTTTCAGAGATTAACCACTTAACAACTACGGCACCATGTAATTCCAAATTACCTGGCTGTTCATATCTGTAATTTGTAGAATCATAACGACCTTTTGATTGCTCAATCATATTAAGATGAGAAGTATAATTATGCCATCTAACATATCTCTTTGTTTTTGATACCAGTTCTTTCTTAATAGGATCTCTATACTCATGCTTATCTGATGATACGTACCAATCTGCAATTGTTTTTAACCTTTCATCACGTGCAACTCCTGTATTAACTATACCAGTTGTATCGTAAGAATAATAAAAGTCCCATGGCATATAATAACCTCCCCATCCTAATCCATTTCTTGATAGGCCCAAAATTTCAACACACCCCTTTGGAGTATTTGCTTGGTAAGATTGAGTTTCGGCTTTAGGTCCAAAAGAAGTTGCCCAAATAATTTCTTTATTATTATTAGATGGCCCAGTTAAAGTAATGTCACTAAAAACCTTACTATAAACTGGATTCAAACTATAAATACTATTAGTCCTAACCTGATCACAATAAAATTTTGCACTGTCCCACAATGCTACATTGGATGTTTCGGCGGCTCTATTCATATAGTGCTTCATCAAAAGCATTCGAGCAACGTCTTTATTCAATCTTCCCCATGAACCAAGTTTATCTATCGCAGCAGGTACTGAGTCTTTAGTGCCAGGAATACTAACAGCAATTTTTGCATTACTTAACGTAATATTAGCATCTAATAAATTAGTGGCAGCATATTGCAAATCGCCAACCATCTTATTCAAAAAACTCTTTGTATATTCTGACGAACTTTCATACATCGGTCTATTAGCAAAACCCATATCTTCTAAAGTGGCAGGATCGTATTTCACTTCTACAGCTCCGAACCAATCGTATAACAAAAACATGGTCCATCCTCTAAATGCTCTTATCTCAGCAATGGCAAGTTCTCGTTTACGTATGGATACATAATCATTATTTGATTTTGTAGCTTTTGCATTTAATTCATTTAATTGCGACTGGAAAAAAGAAATAAACTGAGTCGCTTTTGCAACAACTGCCACACGTTGATAACATCCTTGATAAAATGTTTTGTCATTGGTAAAAGCCCACAGAGCACCAAATCTCCAAGCTGGATACCAACTATCAAACATTTCATCTGTAACTCCAGAAGAAGCTTGTGACCAACCATTCATTCCACAATATGCAGCCCACATTTTTCTACTTTCGTTAGATTGACTAACCGACGGATCTTGTGGACCCCAAGTGGAAGAAAAATTTGCATAAAAAGAAGCCAAAACAAGATCTATATCTCCATCTGATTTTGGAAAATTTTCGTCTGTAAAATCAGAATAAATCTTAGGCTGTAAGAAATCACTGCATGAGCTTAACAACAAGCTTGCGCAAAATAGAATACTAAAAATTTTATATTTCATAATGATTTTTATAACGATTAGAAAATTAAATTAACACCACCTGTAATTGTTAGAGCTATGGGGAAAGGTGCTGAACCTTTCATCTCTGGATCAAAACCTTTATAATTAGTGATTACACCCAGATTATTTGCATCTCCAAAAAACCGAATGGATTTAAATACTTTAGATAAACCAGAACTTTTAGGGATAAAAGTATAACCAATGCTAACACTCTTTATTCTAATAAAGCTAATTTTCTGCATCAAATAATCAGTTTGCCATGTAGGATTCTTTAATTCTGTTGGTCCCCAAATCATTCCCTTGTAAATACCATTTGGATTAACTGAAGTCCATTGATTCATAGACTCAACAGTATGATTTGTAATCAATGCTTCTTGTGAAGACAAAGAACTACCAGCCCAACCATTAGTTGAAAGTTGGTTAATCACACCATAGGTCTGTATTCCAAAGTCAAGCGATTTGTAAGTAAAGCTAGTTCGGAAACCAAAAGTGAATTTAGGTGCAGTAGTGCCCATATTTACCACATCAGCACTATCCATTTTATTATCTCCATTTATATCTTTGAATATTGGATTACCTGGCAATGCATTTTGAAACCAAGTGTTTCTATTTTTAGGGTCATAATTTGGAGATCTATTTTCGGGCGCGGCATTGAATGCAACAATGTCGTCATCGCTTTGAAATAATTTACCCTCTGTCGTCCAAGCGAAGTATGCAAAAAGATCATCATTATTACGCTCCCATGGATTTAATGATACAGCAGGATTACGTTCAGTCCAATAAGTAGCAACGTGAGAACCTGTGAAGTTCACATCCCATTTAATATCCTTTTTGTCAATAATTTTATACCCTAAAGTCAACTCAACGCCTTGTGCTTCTGTACTTCCAACATTACGGGTATAGCGAGATACAGGGCCTGTCAAAGGTAAGGCAGCTGTTTGAATTAAGTCTATAGCAGAGCGAATATAGTATTCCATACTACCAGTTAACCTATTACCAAAAAACGCAAAATCAACTCCTACATTTTTCATTATATTAGTTTCCCACTTCAAATCAGGATTCTTTAATGATTGTTGTAATACACCTGTATGAACCATTCCTCCAATGTAATTATCCAGTCCCCAATAAGTCACATAGGTATTGGTAAAAGCATTCTTGCCAATTGCACCCGACTCATTACCTGTTGTCCCATAACCCAATCTTAATTTAAGATTATTGACGATCTGAGAAGACTTAAGAAAACTTTCGTTAGAGATGTTCCA
>CANIXM010000175.1 GCA_947471245.1 Paludibacteraceae bacterium
GACTGGTTGAGAACATGGCATGGTTTACCCCTGCTGAATTGCCAGAAAACAAGTACTATATTTTTGGAAAAGATGGAGGACTTAAACTAGCAGAAGAGCTCGGTGTGCCATTGCTCGGGCAGCTGCCATTGGTTCAAAGCATCAGAGAAGGCGGAGATGCGGGCAAACCCATTGCTGCTGATGAAAATAGCCTCACAGGTCAGGCTTTTAGAGACCTTGCAGTGAAAGTTGTAGAACGCGTGGACTTTCGAAATGCAAGTTTTGATGCCACCAAAAAGGTCGAAATGACGAGATAGTTTTTGATTGTGTCAAACATTTTTCATAATTCTCAGTATTTGCAACAAGCCACCTTTGTTTAAAACTTTGGTGGCTTTGCTATTTTTAATTAGGTCTATGTTGCTCAATTACATCAGTAAACCTTCATTTTAGGCGCAATAATTAACAATTACACAAATAAAATTCGTATGTTTGCATTTTGAAAGATTATTGATGGCATGTCCCATTATTTTATCCTTATTATTGACATTCAACTTACCACTATAAAACTTGAATTATAGTAAAAAATGAAATGAACGTATGAGAAAAATTACTTTTTGTTTGATTATCATTTTCTTGATTAACCTCAACTTATCCGCACAAAAGACCTTCACCAAAAAGGATGCAGAAATCAATGACACCATTAAAAAAGTAATAAGAGAGAGCTCTCCAAGTGCCAATTTTTCGCACTGGTCAGGAGGAGTACATTTGGGAGGAAGTTATTTTAGATCTGGTCCTGGCATTTACTCCAAATACATCTACGGGGGACCTATACATCCGATTAATATCTCAGGTTTATTTGTAGAATACACAGCCAATCCACTTTTCGGTGTGGGAGCTGAATACAGTTATATCTCCTATGGTAGGGATTATGATTTGTTTGGCACGGGTGTCAAAACAGGCACTTTCTTGGGTGAAACACAGGATGCTATCGTGTTTATGTCCACCAATCTATCCAATCTTTTTAACCCCCAACGTCCACTTTATAACCGTGTTTTTAATACCTATTTCGATTTTGGAGTTGGACTCGGTTTTTACAATTACAAATTCGAACAAGCTCCCAATGCTGCTTATGAGGGTGTTTCTCCGATGTCAAAAATGGGATTCCGATTTGAGTATTCACTTTCCAGAAAAGTGTCGCTGAACTTCGAAGCGCAATACCGTTTTTACGACCGCAGTGACTTGGGTGGAAACACCTATTCCACACACTGTGACGCGCTGGCAGTGACATTGGGATTGAGACGTAAATTCAATGCCACAGGTGGCAAGAGACATGTTAGAAACATTACACTCAAAGAGTATTACCCCAAGCCAATCCCTGAAAAGGATACCACATTGTATCAAAAAATGCAAACATTACAAGATAAAAACATAGCCTACCAGCAAGAGGTGAATTCAAAATTGAAAGAATTGATTCAAGAAAATGAGGAACTTAAAACCAGAATGGAGAAATTGAGGGAAGATGCTAAGGCACAAACTCAAACTCAAGTTTTAGACCAAAACATCAATTCAGCAAACGAGACCCTTGCCTTGAAGTCTAAGCTCGAAAAATTGGAGGCCGACCTAAAAGCTTTGTCATTGAAAGAAGGTGAAGCAAGAGTAAATGCATCGTTTGATAATATTGAGTTCGAAACAGGTTCCAATAAAATTCAGAAAAAATCGCTTGCTACATTAGATCAAATTGCAACGATATTAAAATCGAATTCGGCATGGACAAAACTCAATGTTTACGGACATACCGACAATAAAGGTAAACCATCAATAAATGAAAGACTGTCTCTTTCTAGAGCAAATGCAGTGAAGAACTACTTGACCTCAAAAGGGCTTGAGATAAATATCTACACAGCCGGCTTTGGTCAGTCCAAACCCCTTGCACCAAATACCACAGCCTCAGGGCGTAAAAAGAACCGTCGCGTGGAGTTTGAAATTACAAAGTAGGAAGTGCCAAATTGTTGTATTGTACGTCAATACAACTATTTTTACTCCTATCCACACAATTCAAATACCTGCTCCGAAGAGTTTGTCTAACTAATATGGAGGCCCTAATTAGATCTAGATTTTTCACTGTCAACTTGCAACTCAATTAGTGAGATGCAAGTGGGATGTGCTTTAGAATCTCGACTAATAATTCCCAAAATTTACTTACTGATGTTATCTCCACTTTCTCATCCGGCGAGTGAGGGTATCGGATGGTAGGTCCGAATGAAATCATGTCCAGTTTCGGATAGTTTTTCCCAATGATTCCACATTCCAGACCTGCGTGTATAATCATCTCCTTTGGTGAGTTGCCAAAGGTTGATTCATAAATCGAACTCATCGTTTTCAGTATCTCCGAGTCCAAATTGGGACTCCAGCCTGGGTAACCACCTATTAAATCTACTTTTGCACCTGCCATCGAAAAAATGCTTTCAATCATCGATGCAAGTTCGTCTTTTCGAGACTCAAAGGAACTTCTTATCAAACAGCGTATTACTATCGATTCTCCATTCGAATTGATGATAGCCAGGTTGTTAGACGTTTCGACCACCGATGGCATTTTGTCCAAAAACCTGAAAACGCCATTCGGGCAAGCAGTAATACTGTTAATCAAATCATCTTGAATTTGTTCAGGCATCAAGCCATTAGGTAGCTCTATTTGCTCAATATCTATACGAATGTTGTTTTCAGTATGCTGATATTCCTCTTGAAATAGCTCGTTGCAATAGGATACAAACTCTATCATGTCATCCATGCTATCTTCGGGGATGGTTATCACAGCGAATGCTTCGCGTGGTATCGCATTTCGCAAACTGCCTCCGTTGATGCTTGCCAACCTAGCCTCATATTCTTTTACGGCTTCTTTTAGAAAACGAAACATCAGTTTATTGGCATTCGCTCGCTGTAGGTGAATGTCCACCCCTGAGTGTCCTCCTTTCAATCCGGTCAATGATATTTTCAATGCCACATCACCAGCAGGAATGGGCTCTTCTTTGTAGCGAAAACAAATATCAGCATCCAATCCACCCGCACAGCCAACGTACAATTCACCTTCATCCTCCGAGTCCAGATTCATCAATATTTCACCTTTTAGTAAATTGGGTTGTAAACCAAAGGCGCCGTGCATACCAGTTTCCTCGTCGGCAGTGATGAGTACTTCCAATGCAGGGTGTGCTATGTCAGTTGATTCCAATAGCGTCATTGCAGCTGCCAGTCCAATGCCATTGTCTGCTCCTAATGTGGTGTTGGTGGCCTTCACCCAGCCATCCACCACTTGAGTACAAATTGGATCGGTGTCAAAATTGTGTTCTATGTTCGAGTTCTTCTGTGGTACCATGTCCATGTGGGCTTGCAGAATAACCGTCTTTTTGTTTTCAAGTCCCTTCGTGGCGGGCTTTTTGATAATCACATTTCCTGCATCATCCACCATCGTTTCTAGATGTAGTGTGGTGCCAAACTCCTTCAAAAATGAAGTTATCAGATCTCTTTTGCCCGACGGGCGCGGTATTTGAGTTAGCGAATAAAAGTTTCTCCAAAGAGGTTTTGGCTCTATGTCCAATATGTTTGTAGGGTTCATGCTTGAGTTTTTTTATGATTCAGATACAAATATCAGCATTTTTTGCTAATAATTCATCTTTGGTCAATCGAAGTTTTCAGTTAGCTAGTGACTATCTTAGCTTTGTGAAACTTTGTGTAAACTCTGAGTAACTCTGTGACATAGTAATAGAGCTTCCTAACTATTTCTAAGCTTTTCCACCTAATCTCTTCTTTCCCTAGTTTTTTGAGTGCATCGTACTCATTATTTTATTAAATAATACACGAGCAGGTTAATTACAGATTTTTTTCTTTAATTGATAGGTCTTCAAGAAAAGAATTAGAAAAAAAAGCACTAATTTTGTACACTTAATTTACAGGTGTACATTTAGTAACTATAATTCACACAATAATGGAGAAAACATTTAAATTTATGACTGCCCAAGAGGCAGCAAGTTACGTTAATAATGGTGATGTGGTTGGTTTCAGTGGTTTTACCCCAGCCGGCTCTCCTAAAGAAGTTTCAACAGCTATTGCACAACGTGCAGAAGCATTTCATGCCGAAGGGAAGCCTTTTAAAATAGGTATGTACACAGGTGCATCTACTGGCGATTCGTTGGATGGAGCACTGGCTCGTGCTAATGCCATTTTGTTCCGTACTCCATATCAATCTAACAAAGATTTGAGAAATGCTCTCAATGCTGAAAAAGCTCCTTATTTTGATATGCACTTGTCGGTTTTGGCACAAGAACTTCGTTATGGTTTTATGCCCAAGCCAAAATTTGCTATCATCGAAGTGTGTGATGTAACACCTAACGGGGAATTGGTGTTGACTGCTGGTGTGGGTATTTCTCCTACCATCTGCACCATTGCTGATCACATTATTCTTGAGTTAAACGAAAATCATCCGAAAGAACTAAGAGGTTTTCATGATATTTACGAACCGTTAGATCCTCCTTTTCGCAAGGAATTTCCCATCTACAAACCTTCTGATAGAATAGGATCACCAGTTGTAAAGGTTGACCCTTCCAAAATTTTGGGTATCGTGAGAACGAATCGTCCAGACGAAGTGGGCGGATTCACTCCAACGGATGAGGTGACTGACAATATCGGCAAAAACGTGGCTGCATTCTTGGCAAATGAACTTAAAATTGGTCGCGTGCCATCTAGTTTCTTGCCCATACAGTCAGGTGTAGGTAATATTGCCAATGCGGTGATGGCATCATTGGGAGCTAATCCTGATATCCCGCCTTTCCAAATGTACACTGAGGTAATTCAAGATTCGGTGATTGAATTGATTAATAATGGGCACATTACTTTCGCAAGTGGATGTTCGCTTACTGTTTCTAATCCAGTGTTGGAAGGCATTTACCAAAATATTGAGTTTTTCCGTGATAAATTGGTGTTACGTCCGCAAGAAATTTCGAATAATCCAGAAATTGCACGCCGTTTGGGATTGATTACCATCAACACTGCGCTTGAAGCTGATATCTATGGTAATGTTAACAGTACTCACGTGATGGGATCGAAGATGATGAATGGTATCGGTGGTGCAGGTGATTTTACTCGTAATGCTTATATTTCTATTTTCAC
>CANIXM010000176.1 GCA_947471245.1 Paludibacteraceae bacterium
ACACGCAGAGCTGATTTTGTTATTGAGAATAAGTTGGTTGTAGAGATTAAGGCAGTGGTAAACTTGGAGGATGTGCATCTGGCACAAGCAAAAAATTATGTTGTAGCTTATCATTTAGAAAAAGGATTGTTAATCAACTTTGGTGCCGTAAGTTTACAATACAAGCTAGTATTCAATCAACATAAACATTCTGAAAATTCTAAAATTCTGTAAATTCTGATTCCGACATTTTTCACAGTTGGACGTAGTGTATTTTAGCGTCGGTTGTTCGGCAGATTCTCTTTGACTACGCTCAATAAGGGAAGTCGATTGTCATGAACGAAGATTAATAATGACAGATTTGTAAAAAGTATTAAATCAATTATAAAATAACCATCAATCAATTAAAAATTATGAAGTACTATTTATTAACTATTCTATTTGTATGTTTATTTAAACCTTTTGAACTGTTGGCATTAACTAATGATTCAATAAACAAAACTGCTGTAATTCAACAAAAATCGATTAATATAAATCCTGCTATTGTTGTTGGGAATGAAAAGGGATTGTCTGTGAGAATTGAATATGAAAAAAGCAATTTCGGGAAATTATTTATAACAGGAGCTGCTGGTTTATTATCTAATTCGGATAGTTATATAATGCTTGACATTGGATTAGGATATGGTTATCCAATTATGTCTTCAAAAAGAAATTCTATATACCTTAATAGTCAACTTTCTATGATTACACTTGGTCAACCAATGGGTCTTGGTGGTAGTTATTTAGGACCAACTGGTTTGATAGAGCTGGAATATAAAAAGAAATGGAATAACTTTTCTATTTCTTTCGCTCCATATTTGAGGGGATTATATTTGTTTCACAATTCATTTGGTTCAAATATTACTACTACAAACGGTTTACTGGATTTTGGATTAAGAATTGGTTGTGCATATAATTTCTCATTATTAAAAAAGTGATTTGATCAGAATTTAAAGGATTTTAGAATTTTCAGAATTAGAAAATTTAAAGAAATAAATTTAGTGTAAATATATGAGCAACTGCTTAGCTCCATCAGGGAAATGTGTTGCGGGTATTTTGGTGGTAGGGGCATGCAAAAAAAGACAGTTGAGCATTAAATAAACAGACAATATGAAAAACATTTTTATCGCATTGATTATTGGGATTTCCGCAGGGATTATTGACGTAGTTCCAATGATTATTCAACGGATTGATAAAACTGCCTGCATTTCGGCATTTATACAATGGATTGTACTTGGATTAATTATTCCCTATGTAAACTGGGATATGCAAGCTTGGCTAAAAGGATTAATAATTGCAGAATTAGCAGCGTTACCGATAATGGTTTTAGTATTTGCAAAAGACCCAAAATCAATCATTCCGATAATTATATTTTCTGCGATTCTTGGCATCGCAGTTGGATTAGCAGGTGCAAGATTTGTTAAATAATTGATTCGAGTTATGAAGATTGAAAAATGTACAAAGCAGGACTTTAATGAAATCACAAAAGATATAGTTGATTTTTGGGGGAGCGATAGAACATTACATTTACATCAGCCATTCTTGATTTATGATTTTGGGAATACTGCTTTTGTGATTAAAGAGCATGGACAAGTAATTGCTTATTTATTTGGATTTTTCTCGCAGACAGATAATTTGGCATATATTCATTTACTTGGAGTACGAGAAAAAAATCAAAGACAAGGATTAGGTTTGTTATTGTATGAGCACTTTATAAACTTAGCCAAATCAAAAGGATTTACTAAAATTAAAGCAATTACATCCCCATCAAATATGAAATCAATATCTTTTCACAAAAATAAGATTGGAATGACTTTGCTTGGAGAACCAAATGAAGAAGGTTTAAATATTGTGAGAGATTATTCTGGAGTAAATATTGATAGGGTTGTATTTGAGAAACGGATAGATTAATAAGATACACGACCACACAATCGATGCAAGACACAAGTTGGAAACTTACGCCAGCGTAGGGAGTAAAGTGTTCTATAACTTGTGTGAAATATGCAACAACTTACATAAATTATATTTAAATATGAGTAGTTATATAATCTGGATTTCTGTATTTGCAGCCATTATTCATATTCTTGAAGAGTATTACTATGGTTGGATAGATTGGGCTAAAAGTTTTGTGCCAACAGTTAAAAAGAGTCATTTTATAGTTGTAAATATTCTGTTTGTTTTCACATGTGTGCTTGCTGCTATACTTCAGTTTACTGAACTAAAAATTTCAATTTTTTCTTTGCTAATTATCAATACTATAGTGCATTTAGTGCCTACTATAATAAAAGGGAAGTATTCGCCAGGGCTTGCGTCCGCAATTCTATTATATATTCCTATAGGTGTCTTTGGCTATTTAGCAACATTTAATGAAAACATTGCTTCAAATGTTCAGCTCATTGTTGGTACACTTTTGGGATTCATAATTATGGCAATTCCCTTTTTATTTCAGTTTTTATATGGTAGAATGACACCACCTCCTCCTCGATTGTAAAGAGAGGTAAATTGTCAGGATCAGAATTTTCAGGATTAGAGAATTTTCAGAATTTTTGTGGTTAAAGAATTATTGAATGTAAAGAATTAAATTAAGTGCAATGACGAAAGATGAGCTAACTTATTCTGTCATAGGTTGTGCCATGAAGGGGCATAACACCTTGGGAAATGGCTTTCAAGAGGTAATTTACCAGCGTTGTTTAGCTATTGAATTAAGAAATGCTAATATTAACTTCGAAAGGGAAGTTGACCAAAAGATATATTATCAGGGTTTAGATGTTGGTACACGCAGAGCTGATTTTGTTATTGAGAATAAGTTGGTTGTAGAGATTAAGGCAGTGGTAAACTTGGAGGATGTGCATCTGGCACAGGCAAAAAATTATGTTGTAGCATATCATTTCGAAAAAGGATTGTTAATCAACTTTGGTGCCGTAAGTTTACAATACAAGCTAGTATTCAATCAACATAAACATTCTGAAAATTAGCTTCAAATACAGAGTCACCACCTCTTGCGAGGAGGTGATTTCAATTTTGTAAATTCTAAAATTCTGTAAATCCTGATTCCGACATTATGCGCAATGACGTACAACCCACAAAACCACCACCGTCGTAGTATTCACCTGAAAGGATATGATGAAGGGTTGTCAAATAGAAGAACATAAATCCGAAACTATTTCTTTTGCATTTTATTCTGATAGTTGGTAACAAATTCGGCGATATCTACCATCGGTGCTACCCAGATTTCTTTTTCGTTTTGCTTGATGTATTTCACTAGGTCATTGTGTTTATTCATAGCCACATTGGCATTGTGTCCGCCACCCACACCATGAAATAGGAATACTACCAAAGTGCCCGTTTCTTGGGCTTTTTTCACTAGGTCAATCAACATTTCACTGGAGTAAGTATCACTGATTCCTACCGCATTGATTTGATAAACAGATACGTCCTCTATTTTGAGTGAAGAACCACCACCGTTTCTTCCACCTACAAAACTACTTTTAATATACGGGATGTAAGATGTATCGCGTATCACACAGTCGCCACATGGATAAGCTATTGTTCGTTTGCTTTTGCCGTCAATGGCTTTCAGTAAGGTATTTGCCATGTTGATCTCATCCACCATGCGTTTGACAGAGTAGTTATTCATGTCATATTCAGGGGATATCCAACTTGTATAATCACGGTCTTTCATCTTGGCAATGCAGGGGTGAAACAGTGTATGATTGCCTAGTTCATGACCATTAGCAGCTGCTTTACGCCAGTCGTTAATTCGGTTGTTCAGTGTTCCCGAATTACAAGAAATATAGAAGGTGCCTTTGAATCCAAGCGAATCCAATACTGGTATTACTCGGTCTAAATGCCCAGGGAGTGCATCGTCATAAGTCAACGAGACAGCACAATGTTTACCGTTCCACACATTTTCCTTGCTTGTGTTGGTTTGGTCTTTTGGAGTAATCGCGAATGTGTTAGCGGACAATAAAATAGCAAACAGAAATAATTGTTTAGTTTTCATAGCTTTGTTGTGATTAATTTTGTATTTATATCGTATGCACAAGCATTATAGTTCAATTTCGACTTCGTCTCATTAATACTATCTGTTTGAAGCAAGGGCATTAAGAACAGTATATCTAAAAATGACATTGGGTCATTTTGTACGAATAGTTGGTATTACTTGCCAAACGGCTTTTGGTTGGTACAGCTAACATTTTCACCCGGAGTGACTTTCAAAAAATTGCAAAACCACTCATAATACTTATATCGCTGGGTAGTTTTCTCAAGGTCGTAGCCCATGCCACACTCTATTCCGCCGTTGATTATATTCAATGTACATCCGAATCCGGGTACCCTGCCATTTTTACTGTCATTTTCAGTTGGTGTCCAGTTGCCAGTCATCACATCATGGCATGATGGTTTTGGATATTGAGGTGTCATCCAGAACCATATAGCTGATGCAAAAGATAGAAGTGGATCTGTGGATAATCGCTCTGGATGTTCAAGTAATTGGGTTTTGTTGCCATACCAAGCCTCACTAAACTGTCCATAATTATAGTTCCAACTTATTTGTTTAGGCCCCCTTCCAAAATATCGTTTCCCTTTTACTGGAGGATAGAGAGCGCTTTTATAATCTGAGTAGTCCAATGGCCCATTGGGTTGTAATTCTTCAATATAAACCAATCCCCACACAAAATATCCGCCAGGAGCAGTGTCCCAACCTCCGCTTGTCTCTTGCGCAATGTTTGCTAAAAATGCAGCCAATTCACGCTTTTGAGTGCTGGTGTCAGTAGAAGCAAGGAAGTCTGGAAAATAGTTAGCCGCTCGTACAAAATTTTTGAAGGAGTAGAAGTCGTTTTGGGATTTTTTTTTGTTGTTTTTAGCTCTACCAAGTCTGTTTGGGAAGAGATAGTCCCATTTTTCCGAATTCAAATATTTTGTGACATTTGACACCGATTTTTCTCGTTGATTTATGGGTCTAGTATGAAGTTTGCTTTCAAAATTCTGTCCTACCAATGCAGAAGTAAAGGAGAGTAAGTAAATGTAAAGTAATCTTTTCATAATGAATAGATAATTAATCACCAATTCTTAAGTTCCTCATAGACTTTGTGTATAGG
>CANIXM010000177.1 GCA_947471245.1 Paludibacteraceae bacterium
TAAATTTGAACAATCACTGATAGAAATTCTTCAATTTCTGCTTTCAGTTGGTCTTCGCTGTAAAACTGGGGTATGCAAATATAGCCCATTTGTAGGAAATCTCCATTCACAAGATCCGTATAACCTGTCAGGTAATTTAATTTTCCGATATGCTCCTGTAGGTTTAGCTCTCCGCTGTGTGTAAAAAATGCTTTCGGTGATATGCGATTGCTGAGCAACTTTTTATCAAAAATCAGCGGTTGCGAACTTGCCACCAAAGTTCCATAGTTGTCATATAAGATAATATCGGTTTCGAAAGTGTAAGAAAGTTCTTGGATGAAATAGGTCAAAGTCTGATGGTCAATGTCAGTAATGTCTTGTCTCCAATAATACTGCTCCTGAAGTGCTTTTTGAATATAGCTCTTTTTAGTTTTTAAATTTGAGATTTGTTCTTTTTTATAGTTGTTTTCTATATAATTAATCGATACAAAGAATATACATAAGAAGCTTATTATTAGTATGATGATAAACGAAACTTGAAACTTAGCTGTCAATCCAAATTTCGAATTGTTGTTGGATTGGACCAGTAAATACATCCAAGCCATTAGCCAGCTGAAACAAATAAAAGTCAGCAACGTATATCCCAGATAAATCCAAAACGAACTTTGATTTTTATCCAATGTCTGAGCTATGATTAAGTAATTGGAGTGGTCTTGCTTTAGAATGTAATTGACACATGATGAGTCACTTAGTTTGAAGTAGTTTTCTTCTCGAAGAGGAATCCATTCACTATTAGCCGGAAAATGGTATCTTTCGGAAGCATAGACCAATTTTCCGTTTTCGTACTTTGCAATTCCAATATGGAGTTGTTTCTCAATATCAGGGCTAGAAGGGATCAATAAATAAGGGAAACTATAGCTTTTGTATTGACTGCGTGGATAAAGTTCCAGGTAAATACTCACTTTCTTTTGGTCATGATTCACAGTCATGAACTCTCCTACATAAGCCAGATTTCGAGCATTGGCATCGATGCAATAGAAGTTCGTTCCTTCTACTTTTTTTCCCATCTCTGTTAGGTAATTGTCATAGTCTTGTTTGAGTTTACCTGTTTTTGTTGAATTAAGAATTTTAATTTCGTAACGATTAAGAAACCCGAGTAAGTATTTTCGAGTCAGGTGATCAGTGGCTTTGTTTATGGTGGCATTGTCAGATGCTAGATGTTTGAATTTGTGATCATTATCCAGTTTGTTGTTTAATTCCACGAGCAAAGCTTCTGTCATTCTATCATTGCCCAAATTTCCTGTTGTAGAAATGTTTTCGGCCAGTACTTTGAATTTCTCTAATGCAATATCGTTGGTAAATATGTAAGCATAATTTTCAAAAAACAGGGTGAAAATCAAGATGCTCCAAAATACCTTTAAGTAGCTGCTTTTGAAGCGAATGATGAAAAAAACGAGTATAAACAAGGCGCTGATGATGATGAAACACACTGCCACCCTAACCTTATTGGAAGGTAAGTGAAATGACCATATCATGTATAAACACCCTGCATGAATCAAGTCGATGGATAAAGCAACCAGGAGTTTTTTGTTGTTAGCAAACCATTGGTGCGACTTGTAGAATAGCATTATAAGTCCTATTCCCCATATTATAATCAGGAAGTGCATCCACACCGATAGCATGGTAAGATCATCAAATCCGAGGATGAGGATTTTGATGGTGGAATTGGCACAAATGCTACGAATGATATAATACACCAATCCAAAATAGCAAGCAAAGAATAGGAGTGGAGCATATTTTTCAGATTTAGACTTGAATGACTGTGTGTTAACAAAAAGAAACAGCAAACATACAGTAGAAAAAAAGTAGGCGGTGATGACAGTGAGATGACCTATGGAGGCAAATAGATTGTCAGACGCATACTGAAATGGGGTGAAGATTCGATTGAAAAACAGTAATGCGGGTGTGTCAAAATAAAGTGCCAAGCTACAAATCAATCCCACGGACAGGGTCAAAATAAAGTAGTGCTTAATGGATATTTCTTTTTTGTTGAAAATGGATGGTGTTCTTGCCAATAGCACAAAAAGCAGAAAAAATGCCAGAGCGTAGGCAATTATACCCGTTTTAGCTATTGATTTATTGAAAACTTTCTGTTCGGTGGGTGCTAATGTGAAAAGATAATTACCTCGCAAACTAAAAATAGCATTCGCATCGGTTTTGGTTCCTTGCTTGACTTTGATTCTTTTACTTAAATCGAAACCCCTGGCGAAACTGTTTTTTATCCAATCATTTTGATACACATAATTGTATTTTATGGTAATCAATGCTAATATCCTGAAGGATGCAAATTTCTTGCTATAGCTGATACAGTAGGCGTTTGGTAGCTGTACTAAACGCCACACTTCGTTTTCCGATGGTGCAATGGAACTGATATCAAGCTGATTTTCAGACCAAAACACAAGCTTCTCATCTTTGAACACATAATACGAGATGTCATTATTGGTATCTGAGATGTAATTGGTCAAAGAATCAATGGATTGACGTTCAATGATCTGAGCACATTTATCTACCGTCTCAATGGCTTTCGCTTCTTTGGCGTGCAGTTGTCTTTCGAATTGAGAAGCTTTGATTATTCGTTTTGGTGACTCGTTGGACAAGTAGCTGCATACCAGTCCTGTAGCTAGACAAGCGATAAAGCCTATAAGAAGGGTGAAATGAATGCTTGTTTTTTTCATTCGGTTTATTGATGATGATATGATTCACCTTTAAGTATTGTAAAGGCCCTGTAGAGTTGCTCTACAAAGATAACTCTAATCATTTGATGCGAAAAAGTCATGGCCGACAAAGAAATTTTTCCATTTGCTCTGGCATACACTCTCTCAGAGAATCCATAAGGACCACCCACTACAAAAACCATGCGCTTGTGTGAAGCCAACATTTTTTTTGATAAAAATTCAGAAAAACCTACCGAACTAAACTCTTTGCCTTTTTCGTCCAGCAGTATGACTTCGTCACTATTGTCCAATTGTTTAAGAATCAGATCGGCTTCTCGTTCTTGTTGTTCGGGTATTGAGATGTTTTTGATGTTTTTAAGCTCGGGTACCACCACCAATTCGTATGGAACATAGTGTTTCAGCCTATCTTGATAATCATTTTGGAGTGCAATAATATGGTTATTCGTAGTTTTACCTACCGTCAATAGTGTTATTTTCATCTGTTTTTTATTTTTAATAACAGTTGTCAGATGGAACTCTCATGACAAAATTTAATCATGCCCTTGTGGGTCAAAATAGATTAAATTTTGTCATGCTCGTTTCATCTGTTTATAATTGGTTTTTAGTTGTCAGATAGCTTGTCCCGACTTGACGGGAGAACTCGCACATAAACATCTCCTTGAGTGTCAAAGTTTATTTGTCGTGCTCGTTTCATTTGTTTGAAATTTAGCCTCCCCAAAGCCCCTCTCCCGTTCATGACGGGATAAACTGCAGAGGGTATGTGAAGTTAGAATTGTATATTCATAAACTCCTGTGTCCAAATTATTAGGTTTGGACATGGGTGTTTAATCTGTTTGTAAATAGCTCACCTAAGTTTCCAGCAACAGATGAAGAGTTAGGTGAAGGTTTTTGAGAATAATCAACCCCTTATGTTTTGGATATTATTTGTCGGGTTCGTTTGATGATATATTTTTACAGAAATTGTATAAAATGTTTCAGAAATGAAAAGATTCTTAAAATTTCGAATAAACAAAGTAAATAATGTACATTTGTAGTTCATTTTTGGCCAATTCAGATGCAAATATGGCATTTTTTGCTGAGACTCAGAAACAAAAGATGCTGAATGTAAAAATCAATCTCAATGAAAGCATTAAATCTAACACTGCTTGTCTTTGTTTTGTCTGTTTCTTCGCTAGGACTTCGTGCCCAAAGCATGGAAGTGCCCTCAGCGGTGATTGCTGCATTGAATAACAGCGACTCCAATCTTCTTTCCACCTATTTCAATAATAATGTGGAAATAGTGGTGGGTAGCCAAAATGATGTTTTCAGTAGTCAGCAAGCTCGAGCAATTTTATCTGATTTTTTTAGGAAAAACCACATAATAAGTTTTCAGCTTTTGCATAAGGGAACTAAAGACGCTGCTTGTTTTGCAATAGGGATGCTCAAAACGTCAAATGGCGGATACAGGGTGTACATATTGATGCGTAAAAATCTGATTCAACAACTCCGTATTGAACTGTCTAATGACTAAAGACTTCGAACAATTGATCCAACTATGGTTTGCCGAGGATATAGGTGAAGGCGACCATTCCACCCTTTCTTGCATCCCTGCTTCGGCTAATGGTAAATCTCAATTAATAGTAAAAGAAAATGGCATTATTGCTGGTGTAGAAGTGGCTCACGAAATTTTCAAAGCCTTTGACCCTGCACTTGAAATGACAACTTTTATACATGATGGTGAACCAGTTAAAGCGGGTGATGTAGCTTTTGTGGTGGAAGGTAAGATACAGTCATTGCTTCAAACCGAACGCCTGATGCTCAACATCATGCAACGCATGAGTGGTGTGGCTACTCGTACCAATGAATATGTAAAGCGTTTGGAAGGAACCAAAACTCGTGTTCTGGATACGCGAAAAACCACTCCAGGACTTCGTTTGTTAGAAAAAGAGGCCGTGAAAATTGGTGGTGGTGTGAATCATCGCATCGGACTCTATGATATGATTATGCTCAAGGATAATCATGTGGATTTTGCTGGTGGTATAGATAAAGCCATTCTTAGTGCTCAGGATTACCTCAAAGAAAATGGTAAAGACCTAAAAATAGAAATAGAAGTTCGCAACTTAGATGAGTTGGCACAAGTGATGGCAGTGGGAGGAGTTCATCGGATCATGCTAGACAATTTTACTCCTGAAAATACTCGTAAAGCTGTAGAAATCATTGATGGGAAATATGAAACCGAATCATCAGGTGGAATTACCTTAGCCACTTTACGAGAATATGCCGAATGTGGCGTGGACTATATTTCGGTAGGTGCTTTGACTCATTCTGTGAAAAGTCTGGATTTAAGCTTCAAGGCTGTCTGATAGTTTTTTTATCTACAATAGAACACATAGGTAAATACACATTCCATTTTTTTTTGTATA
>CANIXM010000178.1 GCA_947471245.1 Paludibacteraceae bacterium
GCCGAAGGCTAATGTCGCGAAGCAAATATCGCCGTAGGCTAATATCGCGAAGCAAATCCTTAATATTGTTTACCCACCCAAAACGTTATAGACCCAAAAGTTTACTTTTCGTTGGTCAGCAGGAGCTTATAGATTTCACGGGCTTCTTGTTCTTCTTTGTAATAGCGTTCTTCGTTGGACAGAGCTGCGTGTCCGGCATGCGTGCTGGTGCCGTGTATGTAGTTATTCTTATTGTCTGTCGGGGGCATAGAGTCAGTGAAATATCCGTGCTTTATGTGTTGATAGATGTTGTAATGCACAGGTTGAAATCCTTTTCTGACCAATCCTCTAAACCATGCATCGCCGATGTCCAACCGAAAATAACCTCCGAACGACCAGACTCCACCTTTGGGTATTGTCATTTGACGGTAAATATCCACTTCAAGCAAACAGCACCACTCGTTAATCCTACATTCGGGCATGATGGTAGTGTGCTTTTTGTCTATCAGGTGACGGTGTTTGTAGGTTCTGGTTTTGGGATGTTTTTTGGCAGATGTCATTGCTTCTTTGTAGCTGAAATCCACGGTTCCAAATCGTGCACCGTCGCAAAGGTCTTCGTAGTACATGGGGCAGTTCCAACACTGTCCAATTTGTCCGATGGCAAAACCAGTTTTAATATTCTTCAAAAAAGCACCCACAATATCTGATTCAATAAGTACATCATTGTGGATAATCATCAAGTATTTTTTGTCCGTGTGTTGAAGTGCATATTCGTATCTCAATGACTGTCTGTAGTTTTTGTCAATGATACATCTTAGTTTGTTTGATTTTTTGGTCCCCAAATGATAGGTTGGCTGGTGGTGAATGGTGTGCTTATAATTCAGTTCATCAACGACCCAGCTTACTTTTTCAGAATAGGGTTGTTGTCTTTCCTCGATAAAATAGATTTTGTCAATCCATTTTCCCGAGTGCAACAAAAGTGTTTTCAGAGCAACCAGCGTCTGCCAGGGCTTTCCGAATACATTTAATACAACATCTATCTTTAGTGGTTCATTCATTTTATTCAGGGATGACATTAGGTGATGGGATTAGATTTCGTATAAGCATATCCAATCCATATCCTAAGTGCTGTACAAAAATACTAAAATAGAACATATAATGGTCTTTAAATTAAAAATTATACCGTTTGCACAAACAATATAGTCCAATTTCGACCTCGTCTCATTGATACTATTTGTTTGAACCCAAATTACGCTTTTAATATGCCTAATCGCTATCTTAATAGTTGTCAAGGCTTTTTTCAAAACTCCTAATGATTAATTCGGGTTGAATTGCCGTCCCATTTATGGGACGGAACAAATGTTCAAGAATCAAAGGGCTTTAGTCAAATTTTATAATTGTTAGGCTAAAGCCAATATCTTATTCTCCTATCTATCCGGCCCATAAATGGGCCGGCAATTGATACAGAGAATAGGACATTATTTAGTTTTTCTTACTTTTCAAAAAGCTACATAAATGTCGTTTTACTCCTGTTTGTCCATCCGCCAGGTAGGATATCCCTTCTCCATATTGACGCACAAGCACGCATAATAAATTATCAGTCAATTACTTACATTTTTGGCACGCTAATTGGATACTCCGTTTTCGAATCTGAAACTGCTCCGAGTGCACCGGAGTGGTTTTACCAAACCTTTATTAAACGATACTCTGTGGACAAATATACATTCAATATGAGCGCAGAACTTTCATTTTACCGAGAAGACGAATTGTTTCTAGGACCTTTGCAAATAAGGTTGTTGAAGCAAGTGATTAGTGATGGTTCCATGCACGCAGCGGCAAAAAGTTTGAAAATGTCGTACCAACATGCATGGCATCTGCTTGACAAGCTGAATCAACTGTCGCCAGTGCCCATTGTCATCCGTCAAAAAGGTGGACGCGATGGCGGTGGATGCAAGATAAGTCCTTATGGAATGAAACTGATACGCACCTATGAATTGAAAGTATCAAGTATTACGCAGTTTCTCAAAGAGGGTAACAGCGAATTGGAGAATTGCTTTTTTTAAACCTAGCGATATTCTTTATTATGAATATCGCTAAAAAATGAAAAGCGTTATACTTCAATTCATATAACGTAAATAAGTTATAATCATGAACTTACATCGAATAATAAAAACGCTATTCGTAGCAGGGTGCATCTATGTCCCCTGTCAATTGGCGGGACAATCAATAAAAGTTGAGAGTAAATCCGACAGCACCTTACATTTTATGTTGAAAGAGCTAACCATCACTGCTTCACGTGTGCCTGAGTCCATTTTGCGATCGCCAATAAGTATTGATCAAATGACGTCACATGAAGCCAAGCAAATGGGTTCGCCAAGCTGCTTTGATGCCATCGAAAACAATAAGGGTGTACAAGTTATTACGCCCAGTTTGGGTTTCAAGGTGGTCAATACCCGTGGTTTTGCTAACACCACCAACGTTCGTTTCACACAGCTTATCGATGGCGTGGACAATCAGGCACCCCATATCGGTGCGCCGATAGCCAATGCTTTGGGGGCTAATGATTTGGACATTGACAAAATTGAAATAGTGCAGGGCACAGCATCGGCACTTTATGGCATGAATGCAATCAACGGACTGGCCAATATCAAAACTAAAAGTCCATTTACCCATCAAGGATTGAGCATACAGCAATTGTCTGGTGTGAACCATGTAGGGAGTAACGACCCCCTGGGAGCGCAGTTGTACACCACCACCAATCTACGTTATGCAAAAGCATTCAATGATAAAATTGCATTCAAAATTAATGGTTCGTTGGTCAAGGGAACTGACTGGGTGGCCGACAATCGGACTGACTTGGCACCTAATGTGAATGCATCCACAGGACTTATGGGTGCTGACAATCCTGCTTTTGACGAAGTAAATGGATATGGAAACGAATCGTCCAACCGCAAGACACTCACTATGAATGGAAAGAAATATGTGGTAGCCCGTACAGGCTATCGGGAGGTGGATATTGCTAACAACGATATTCGCAATTACAAAGCAGATGCAGGCCTGTATTTCAAACCTAGTCCAGACAAAGAACTGTCTATTGGCTATAAAGGAGCATTGATTAACACCAACTACCAACGCTCCAATCGTTTCAGACTAGAGGATTATACCCTGCATCAATATGTATTGGATTATAGCTCAAAGGCCTTTCTGTTCAAAGCCTATTGCACGCAGGAAAATACTGGTAAGTCGTACAACCTGAGGTCGTTGGCGGAAAACATGGATAGAGCTTACAAATCAGACGATCAATGGTTTGCCGACTACACAAAGGCATACAACAACGCCATTGGGCAGGGTTTGTCCATTGCCAATGCACATCAAACGGCCAGAGCCACATCAGACAATGGCCGGTTTTTGCCAGGCACAGATGCTTATAATCAAAAGAAATCGGAACTGATAAACATCAACAATTGGGATCAAGGTGCAGCTTTGCGAGTTCGCTCCAGTATGATTCACTCCGAAGGGTTGGTGAGCTGGGACAAACTTTTCCCTACCCTGTTTTCAAAAATTGATGCCCAACTGCTGAGTGGTTTTGACCATCGAACCTACATCATTGTGCCTGATGGAAATTATTTTATCAATCCGGTTGATGCATCATTGAATTTGACGTATGGAAAGACGGGCGGTTTTGTACAGATAAATAAAGATTTGTTTAACAAGACATTACGACTTGGCGCTACTCTTAGAGCTGACAAGGCCGATTATTTTGAAATGAAATTTAATCCTCGATTGACTGTGGTTTATACGCCTTCTGAAGAATTGAGCGTAAGAGCTTCTTATCAAAGTGGCTATCGATTTCCAAGCATTTTCGAAGGCTTTTCGAATGTCAACAGTGGTGGTGTAAAACGAGTGGGAGGATTGAAAATCATGTCGGATGGCATTTTTGAAAATTCATACACCAAAGCCTCCATTGATGCTTTTCAGGCGAAAGTGACGAGCGATATCAACACCTTAGGACTAAGTCAAAGTAAAGCCATCGAACTGAATAAGTCCATGCTCAAAAAGAATCCATATTCTTATCTACGACCAGAGTATGTGCGCTCGTTTGAGCTAGGTATCAAAGGCTTAGCTTTGCGTAAAGATTTGTATTTTGACGCTGACTTTTATTATAATTCGTATGACAATTTCATAGCACAGGTAGAAGCCAGTGTTCCAAATACGACCATTGTGGATTCGATACCGACTTATTTGTATTCAAAAACAAAGCAAAACAGGTATCGATTGTTCACCAACTCTACGAGTAAAATATACAACTATGGAGCCAGTTTGGGGTTGAAATACCGATACAACGACCATTGGACGTTGATGGGCAATGGCACTTTCTCCAAACTGGATAAAACAGAGGACAAAGATGGATTGGAGGATGCTTTTAATACGCCTTTGTTTAGCGGCAATGCTACCGTGATAGCCAGTAATATTTGGAAAAAATTGGGAGCAAGCATCACTGGGCGCTATCAAACCAAATACGATTATGTGTCATTTTTGGTCAGTGGTGTAGTGCCATCCTATTGGACGCTGGATGCTCAAGTCAATTACAGGTTCGAACGACCAGGAATACTCGCAAAACTTGGCGCTACGAATTTATTGAACAAATCGTATTATACCATGTTGGGCGGAGCCAATGTAGGAGCAATGTATTATGTGTCATTGACTTGGGACATAAGTAAATAAATAGTAGGACGAATTATTATGTCGAATTTTAATGATTATGATTGAATGTAATAATTTCATTTGCCCTCCCATTTATGGGACGGAACAAATGTTCAAGAATCACAGGGCTTTAGCCAAATTTTATCATTGTTAGGCTAAAGCCAATATCTTATTATCCTATCTATCCAGCCCATAAATGGGCCGGCAATTGATACAAAGGTCTAAAATAAAAATTTTGGACACACAAAGGCATGATTGTAAAACATAACTGGTCTCTCTGTTCTCCGCCAGCTGGCAGACTAGGGGCTTAATTTTAAATGTATGAAAAAATTGATAATTGCAACCATGCTGTTTATGGTGTCCATTACGACCTACAGTGTGAATGTGGCAGCAGCATCGAATTTGAAATTTGTGTTGGAAGAGCTGAAAA
>CANIXM010000179.1 GCA_947471245.1 Paludibacteraceae bacterium
ATTGTACTTTATGGAGAGTTTCAGTCGTATTCTTCTATTCAGAAATACCTAGAAGAGAATGGTTTCGAAATATTTAGTGCTGAGTTTGAGAGAATTCCAAATGACATGAAAGAATTGAATGAAGAACAGAAAGCGCAAGTAAACAAACTGTTAGACAAAATAGAGGATGATGATGATGTACAAAATGTATTTCACAACATGGCAGAATAATTTCGGTTCTATAACGAATTAGTTGGGTGAAACCAAAAAATGAAATTAAAACCTCAAAAGGTCACAAAAAGCTTAACACGTTGAACACATTTAGAAACTCAGGCATTAAAAAGTAAGGACACATAGTTTGCCTTTCGGCAAATTGGCTTGTGTGACAAAATAATAAAACTGGAATATGTGTTTACCTGTGTGTGTTCTATTGTGTTTTCAAAGAATACCCAACCAAAACCTTATTGAGCCATATTTTCTAATATGCTCATAAACGACCAATCGCCAAAATTAATTTTGGCGATTGGTCGTTTATAGTTTAACTTGTTTGTCTAGTACTGCTCTTTTTCATTTGGGAAGTTGCCTGTCTTTACATCCGAGACATAGTGACTAATAGCATCGTTCATAATACCTTGAAGGTTGGCGTAACGGCGCAAGAATCGGGGTGAAAAGTCTTGAGTGAGACCTAGCATGTCATGAATCACCAACACTTGCCCGTCCACATCTCCTCCAGCACCAATTCCAATGACTGGGATGGTTAATTCAGAAGCAACTTTTTTTGCTAATTTTGCAGGGATTTTTTCCAGCACTATAGCAAAACAACCAGCTTCTTCGAGTAAATGTGCATCATTAACCAATTTGTCAGCTTCGTTTTGATCTTGTGCTCGTACTGAATATGAACCGAATTTATTGATGGACTGTGGCATAAGTCCTAAGTGCCCCATCACAGGAATACCAGCACTAAGAATTCTCTTTACAGACTCTAAAACCTCCTCGCCTCCTTCAACCTTGAGGCAGTCACCATGTGTTTCTTTCATGATACGAATGGCAGATGCAAGCGCTTCCCTTGAATTGCCTTGATATGTTCCAAATGGCATATCTACAACAACCATAGCCCGTTTAGCACCTCTAACAACTGATTTTGCAAGAAATATCATTTGGTCTAAGGTTATGGGTAAAGTGGTGACATTTCCACAAATAACATTTGAAGCAGAATCGCCTACTAGAATAATATCTACTCCGGCATTGTCAACAATGGTTCCCATAGTGAAATCATAAGCTGTCAGCATGCTTATTTTTTCACCTCTCCGTTTCATCTCTAAAAGTCGCTGCGTGGTGACTTTTCTAAAATTTTCATCATGTATAGACATACCTATCTTGATTTTGAATGAAGTGCAAAGATAAAGATTATATTTTTTGTGTTAAGCAATTTTTCATTTTATTTGTCGTTATCAGGTTAGAACATTGAAGCGTTCTACTTGCATTATGCGTTCAATAATGAGAATGTTTTGGTTTATTTATCCATTTTTTTGAGCTATATTTGTAGTTTATTTTGGGGTCTAAGTTAGACCATCTGACCTCAAAGATTTAATATTAAGTTGTAAGATTTTACTTGCAAGTTATAGTGTTGATAATATGGCATTTGAATGTCAAATGCATAATAATGATTTTTTTATATAACTTATTATTTTACGGATGAAACGAGCACTACAAATAAACTTTGACACACAAGGAGATGTTTATGTGCGAGTTCCATCTGACTACTAAAAATAATTATTAACAGATGAAAGGAAATTTGAATTTTTTAGGGAATACTGATATTTTTTCTCATATCACAAGTTTGAGTTATATTCCACGTTGGGTGGTGTTGTTAGTTGATTTATGTCTATGTTTAATAGCCTATGTAGCGTCTTATTATTTATCGCTTCATTTGTTTTATCTGATAGTAGATTATCGATTTTTGACCTGTTTGCAACGGTTGACAATGGTTTTAGTTGCTCAAACCACGTTCTTTTGGTTGTTTCACACCTATTCTGGTGTGTTGAGGTATTCTAGTTATGTAGATGCTATCAAGTTATTGATAGCAGTGTCGTTGAATGTGTTATTTCTTTCAGCATTGAACCTTGTTGTTGAGTTGACTGTCGGAGTTACATTGTTTTACTATTCAGCTCTGTTGATCTACGGAATACTTGCATTTTTATTATTGTTTATCCTTCGATTGTTTGTCAAGACTGTTTTCGATTTTTTTGCACAAGATTTGGGACAAACTACCCCTGTGATGATTTACGGCACTCAGTCTGCGGCTATTGGTATTGCTAAAATGATTCGTTCTAGTCAGGAGCATAAGTTTAAGTTGGTTGGTTTTATCGATGATGATAAAAACTCCACTCAAAGAATGATTATGGGGCTTAAAGTCTATTTGTTGGATGAGCAAACGATTAGAAAGGTGATTGTACATAAAGCAAAAGCTATCATTGTCACGCCTCTGAAAATGAATTCAATCAATCCAAAAGTAGATTTAGATATATTTTTGAATAATAATTTAGCCATTTTGACATCACCTCCGATGAGTATTTGGAAGGATGATATGCCAAGTTTAAAGCAAATAAAATCGATCCAAATTGAAGACCTATTGGAACGTCCTCAGATTGATATTTCTACAGATAACATTGCTGCACAGTTGAAGTCCACAGTCATCCTAGTTACAGGTGCAGCAGGTTCAATAGGAAGTGAGATTGTAAGGCAGGTAGTGAAGTTTGGGCCCAAGTTAATTGTCCTTTTAGATCAGGCTGAATCGCCGATGCATGTATTGCAACTCGAATTGGAAGAGAAATATCCGAAGCAAAATTTCACCGCATTTATTGGAGATGTCAGAAATAAGGAGCGCATGGAGTTTATGATAGAAATGTTCCGTCCAGATTATATCTATCATGCTGCGGCCTATAAACACGTTCCTATGATGGAAGATAATCCAGTAGAGAGCATACAGGTGAATGTGAAAGGTACTAAAATTATGGCCGATTTGGCTTTGAAGTACCAAGTAAAGCGATTTGTGATGATATCAACTGATAAAGCTGTAAATCCTACTAATGTAATGGGAGCCTCAAAGCGTATTGCAGAAATATATGTTCAGTCATTGTTTAAGAAAATATCACACAATAACGAGAGTAAAACTAAATTTATAACTACTAGATTTGGAAACGTGCTAGGCTCCAATGGTTCTGTAATTCCTCATTTTAAAGGGCAAATAGAGAAGGGAGGGCCAGTAACTGTTACACACCCAGATATTATTCGCTATTTCATGACCATCCCAGAGGCATGTATGTTAGTGCTTGAAGCTGGTGCAATGGGTGATGGTGGTGAGATTTTTATTTTTGATATGGGTAGTCCGGTTAAAATTGTAGATTTGGCCAAGAAAATGATTCGACTTGCAGGCTATGTTCCAGAGGTGGATATAAAAATTGAATTCACTGGTTTACGACCAGGAGAAAAGCTTTTCGAAGAATTGCTCAATCATAAGGAAATTACACAACCGACCTATCATTCTAAAATCATGATAGCCACTGTTCAACAGTATGATTATGAGCTTGTAAGCGATCAGATCGAAGAGTTGATTAATTACAGTGCTATGTGCAAGAACTATTTGACAGTATCACAAATGAAAAAAATTGTACCTGAATTCTTAAGTAAAAACTCTCAATATGAGCGACTTGATGTGTAATGGTCGATATTGTTAATAAAAAATGAATAACCTTAACTTTCTAATTCATCACTTCCCATTTCTCAGCAGCATTGTCTCATTTATAGTGGGATTAATCTTTATGCCCAAAGTAATAGAGATAGCAAAGAAGAGAAATTTTGTGGTAAAACCAAATAAGAGAACATCTCATCAAGGTGCAATACCCAATATTGGTGGTGTGAATATCTTTTTGTCTTTTTTTATCACTGTCTTTTTATTTTCGTTCGAAGCTGTTGCACAGGTTCAATTCATCATACTGGGTGTTTTCATTATTCTTGTTGTCGGATTTGTCGATGATTTGATAGATATCAAACCAAAATGGAAATTGGTAGGTGAAGTCCTATCTGCTTTCTTTTTAATCGTATTAGCTGACGTAAGACTGACCAATTTTCATGGCTTTATGGGAGTTTTCGGTCTGTCACTAGGGGTTAGTTATTTGATATCATTCTTTGTTTTTTTGGTCATTATCAATGCATTAAATTTGATAGATGGTGTAGATGGATTGGCTTCTGGACTGGGCGGGATATACTGTTTGTTTTTTGGCGTGTATTTTTATTTAACCAACCATTATGAACTTTCCATTTCAGCATTTTCGATGTTTGGTTCGTTGTTGCTGTTTTTTATTTACAATGTATATGGCAACAAACGAAAGATATTTATGGGAGATTCGGGTTCCTTGTTGCTAGGATTTTTGGTTACACTCTATGTTTTTCAGTTTTGTGAAATGAATGTAAACCCTACGTTTGAGAGCATTTATTCGATGTCTTCAGCGCCAGCTGTAGCTGTTTGTTTGCTTTCAGTACCTTTGTTTGATACTTTGAGAGTGTTTGTGACCCGTATAAAAAAAGGGGTTACCCCATTTCGTCCAGATAAGAATCATATCCACCATTTACTTTTGAGAATTGGGTTGAAACATAAGCATGTAACTTATGTGTTGTTATCAGTAACACTTGTTTTTGTTGCGTTGGGTCTGATAGGTAGGAATTGGTGGATAGGAGCACTGATAGTAGTGGCCTTAATGTTAGCGACTGTTTTGACTTATATGCTTTGGAGGTTGGTTGATCAGTCTTCTTCCCAAAATAAAAAGTAAAATGCAAACAATTTAAATCAAATGCAGCCAAGATCAAACGAAATTGGCTGCATTCATTGTGTAAAAAACGTATTAATAATGATATCTGTAGAACAACTTACGGTTGAATTTGGTGGATCGCCACTTTTTGATGAAATAAGCTTTTTGGTCAATACAAAAGACAAAATCGCTTTGGTGGGAAAGAATGGAGCCGGTAAATCTACCTTGCTTAAGATTTTTGCTGGCAAACAGCCCCCCACACGAGGTAGGGTCACAGTCCCAAAAGACTTGACCATCGGTTATCTGCCTCAGCACATGATAC
>CANIXM010000180.1 GCA_947471245.1 Paludibacteraceae bacterium
CTTTTTAAGCAGACCAAAATTAATCACTTATAAAGAGTTATATAGGAGGCACCAAAGAATATTTTTAAAAAGCATAGAACACATAGTTTTGCCTTTCGGCAAATTAGGTGATTCACAGAAAATCATCATACAAATAAAATTCTGAATTGACGTTGATCGATGTGTTCTATTGTAGATAAAACACACTTCAAACGTTGTATAGCCGTGATTCTTTTCCAAAACAGAGAAATTTAACCCAAAAAGAATAGAAGATTATGGAAACATTAGAAAAAGTATTGGCTGCCATCAAGCAAGCCGGAGAACCTGTAAATGCAGGGAAAGTGGTAGAAATGACAGGACTAGACCGCAAAGACGTGGATAAAGCCATGACAAAATTGAAAAACGATGGAGCCATCGTTTCACCTAAGCGTTGCTACTGGGAAGCTAAGTAATCGCTAAAAATGTGTAACTATCGCCTTGTAAGCATTCGGCTTGCAAGGCGATAGTTGTTTAAGGGTCATTTACCGAAATCCGACCAAGGCATTACCTGAGCATTGGTTCTTTGTTGATATTCATGTCCAGCGTACACGAGGATTTTTTCATCCGTAGTTATTCCTGTGTAATGTTCAAAATGAGCGAATCCTTTGAATAAGTCAGACATGACGGTATAAGTGGCTTTAAATTCAACAAGATTTGATTTCTCACCGTTGTTTATTGTCAGATCCACCTCATGTCCATCCAAGTCACGCCAAAAAGCAATGTCCTCGATTTGGTCTTTATGATGCATCCTTTTGACGTATTCTGCCATCATCATGTTTTCGAACAATGCACCTTTGGCAGGATGAGTGAGCACTTGCTCTGGCTTGCTAATTTTCATCAGATGACAAAGCAATCCTGTATCGTAAAAATACAATTTAGGGGTTTTTACGATTCGTTTGCTCAGATTGTTGTGCAATGGTTGCAACAGGAATAGAATATAGCTGTTTTCAAGTGCAGACAACCAGTGTTTGGCTGTGGGCTGAGAGATGCCACATTCGTTCGCTAAGGAACTAAGATTGAGCAACTGGCCTGCACGTGTAGCACACAAACCCAAGAAATTCTGAAAATGTCTGGTGTCTTTTATGCCAATCAATTCACTTACATCGCGCTGTATGTATGTGAGAATGTAATTGGTATAGAAGGTTCGTGACGGAATTTGTCGGTCATAAATCGCTGGATAAAATCCACGGACTAAGCATTCCTCATAATTAGAACTGAGTAGATTGGCTGACTTCAGTTCCTGAAAATCAAATGGAAATAGTCTGAATATGGCTACTCTACCAGCTAAACTCTGAGTAATGTGTTGCATCAGATGAAAGTTTTGTGAGCCAGATAGAATGAATTGTCCCATCCTACCACTATTGTCAACTATTGTTTGAAGATAGGAAAACAAGGACGGAACACGTTGTATTTCGTCGAAAATAACGTATTGGCTGTATTGCGAGAGGAAGCCATTTGGATCCGACTGTGCAAAGTTCCTACTGTCGGGGTTCTCTAAGCTCACATATTGAAATTCAGGGAATATTGTTTTGAGCAGGGTTGTTTTGCCCGACTGACGTGGTCCGGTGACAGCAATTATTGGATACTTAGTCATCATATCCGATATCGCTTTCTTAATGTCTCTTTGTATATTCATAATTATCTGTATTTCAGACTGCAAATATACAATTATTTTTAAATATAATGAATGTTGCTTTGAAATTTCGAACTATCTACTTTGAAATATCGGACTGTTAACTTTGAAATTTCGAACTGCGTACTTTGAAATTTCGAACTGTGTACTTTGAAATTTCGAACTTTTCAGGCATCTAAAATTTCTTATACAAATTCGATATGTTCGGCGTGAATGTCCTCTTTGAGGAAAAGGGATGCTGACGAAATAAACTTATCTACAGCTTCCGTGGTGTAATAATGACAAGTGCCATTTTGGGTACAAAGAGCTTCAATTTCAGTATGGCGATGGAGGTAGGTAGCCAAACTTTTTGCAACCAGTCTACCTTGAGAAAGTACAGCTACAGTTTCAGGCAGAAGAGATTTAATTTTTTCTTCCAGCAGTGGATAATGTGTACACCCAAGCATGATGGTATCTATTTTTGGGTCAGCAGTGAGCAGATGTGAAACATTCTGCTTTATGAAATAATCGGCTCCCATGGATAAGTGTTCGTTATTCTCTATGAGAGGTACCCACATGGGGCAGGCTTCGGAGTAAACTGTAATATTCTCTCCATAGACTTTTTCGATTTCAAGAGGATAAGAGTTGGACTGAACGGTACCATTGGTAGCCAGCAACCCTACGTGACCTGTTTTAGTAATATTCCCAACCGCCTCAATGGTGGGACGAATCACTCCCAGCACCCGTCTATTCGGATCAAGCAGTGGCAGGTCATTCTGTTGGATGCTTCGAAGTGCTTTTGCGGAGGCGGTATTACAAGCCAGAATCACCAAGTGACAACCCATTTCAAACAGATGAGTTACACATTCCAAGGTGTATTTATACACCACATCAAAGGAGCGAGTACCGTAAGGAGTACGAGCATTATCACCCAAGTAGAGATAATCATATTGTGGTAGTTCCTTCCGAATCTTCTCCAGAATGGTCAAACCGCCGTATCCAGAATCAAAGATTCCAATAGGGCCTGGCGCTGTGGGTAATTGAGTATTTTTCATCATCTAATTCTTTGTAAATGTACAATAATTTATCCAACCGTCATCACTGATATGAATCACTTTGTCCATTTCTGGAAAATCTGTTTTGGTCAGATTTTTAATCACTGTAATTGCTTTTTTATTTGCATCAAATTTAGGTGCTTTGAACTTAGCCTGTTTGGTTGGGATGATTCGTGCTTTCAGAAATTGACCTTGGGAGTTGGTGTAGATTTTTAGCATTGGCGAAATACCGTTTAATCCAGCCACGCTAATTTTACTGTAGGTGCAAAAATTGCCCAGACTGTAGGCTATCAATCGCTTTTTATAAATTTCTATAGCTCGTGTCACATGTGGTCCATGTCCAATAAGTACGTCAGCGCCAGCGTCTATCATGGCGTGAGAAAATTCATAAACATTCCCACGATCTTCTCCAATATAAAATTCTTTCTGACGTGTTACATGCTGATTGTTACCACTTTCTGCACCTGCATGAAACGACACTAATACGATGTCCGAGATGCTGTTCAGGTACTTTACATATTTAGCAGCTCGTTGAATGTCTTTGACGCTTGCCATGCCAGCATTGGGCGAGAAAGCACAAAACCCAAATTTCACACCATTACGCGTGAAAGTGTCTAAAGGACATTCTGCAAGTCCAGCATATTTAATTCCTGCGCATTTGAGACATTGTTTAGTGGATTTTCGGCCTATTCGTCCAAAATCATTCAAGTGGTTGTTGGCCAAACTAAGACAGTCGAATTTTGCACTTTTTAAAGTTTTAGCGTAGTAGGTGGGCATAGCAAAGAAGTAACATCTGCCATCAGTACGACATTCTTTGACTTGCGAAAGATCATCAGTGAGTACCCCCTCCAGATTGCCAAATCGGAGATCGGCATCATGGAGATAAGGCATCAAAGGAGTGAAGAGTGCGTGACTATTGCGTGGAAGAAAGCTACTATCAGGATAAGTAGTTCCGAGCATGATGTCACCCACAGCTATTATTTTGACAGTGTCCTTTCCCTGGGCGAAAACCAATGAAGAGGCTATCAAAATAAGGGAGGCTATTACAGTCGTTCTCATGTCTTTTGCTTAGTCAAACATTTGTCCAGAGTTGTTACTCATTTGAACCATTCGATCATAGTCAGCTGGTGATAGATCTAGGAAGTAGTAGTTTTGAGGATTCATCACTTCGCCTTTGAAATGAACTTCATAGTGTAGGTGTGGTCCGGTAGATTTACCTGTATTCCCTACATAGCCGATTACGTCACCACGTTTTACTGATTGTCCCACCCGTGCTTTATAGGCACTCATGTGTCCATAAAGAGTGAGGTATCCGTATCCGTGATTGATTTCGATGCAGTTGCCATAACCTTGTTTCCAAGATGCAGTAATGATTTTGCCGTTACCTGTAGCGTAGATAGGTGTGCCTGTTGGTGCTGTAAAATCCATTCCTGCATGAAAGCGGCGTGTGTGATATACTGGGTCTATCCGCCATCCATATCCAGACGCCATGCGGGTCAGATTCTTATTGAGCACGGGTTGAATCGCTGGAAGATTTTCTAGCATCGTTTCTTTATTCTTAGCAAGTTTGACCAATTCATCATAAGATTTGGACTGGATGTATAGTTCTTTGCGCAATTCGTTCATTTTCTTTGTCGTGGACAACACTATTTCAGAATTGGTCATGTCCATCAATTGGTCATAATAAGCCGTATTGGCAGCAGATCCTTTGCGGATGGAAAGTGGAATGGGTTCGGCTTGAAACACCACACGATAGAGATTGTCATCCCGCTGTTGGAGGTCTGTCAGCACTTCTTGTACTTCTTCAAATTGGCGTTGGAGTAACTTATATTGGGCTTGCATTCGGCTTTTTTCTTGGAGCAACTGCTTTTCTTCAGGAGAATCAACCGTATACACAAAAATAAAGAAGAAAATAGCACCCATGGAAAGTCCTGATACAGCATGGATAAGAAAACTCTTTAGCTTGTAGGCTAGTGTGTGTTCTATCTGCTCATAACTGAGGGTTTCGGTATTAAAATGAAATTTCTTCTTTGCCATAAATTTCTTTGAGTCTGGTGCAACTCTCATTGCCAAACGATTTCATTGTCTGTGTGTTCGGAATGCAAATTCATCCACACAGTTCAACTTTTCTACAGTCTTTTGATGCAAAAGTAATAAAAATGAAGTACTTTTGCAGTCTCTTTTTGGGAATATTAACTTTGCCTGACGACGGTATTTGCTTCGCGATAGTAGCCTGATGGCGATATTAGCCTGCGGCGATATTTGCCTAACGGCGATATTTGCTACGCGATAGTAGCTTGTAGCGATATTTGCCTGACGGCGATATTTACTTCGTGATATTAGCCTTCGGCGATAGATGCTTCGCAATTGTACAATGAATATCGGCGTAGCCATATATCA
>CANIXM010000181.1 GCA_947471245.1 Paludibacteraceae bacterium
ACAAGAACTTCCAATTGAGTTTTTTAATCAAAATAAAGCTGGCGACTTAATTTCAAGGGTGAATAATGACACGGACAAAATCAACCAGTTTTTTTCGCAGTCGCTTGTACAGTTTATGAGTTCCATTTTTACTATGATTGGTGCTGGCATTTTTCTTCTCACCATCAATGTGGAATTGGCAGTAGCTGCATTGTTACCTGCTGTGGGTTTATTGGTCTTTACTCGCATCACATCGCCGTGGGTAAGAAAGTCCAATGCCACGAGTATGAAAACCACAGGAGCATTGAGTTCGGAGATACAAGAGAGTTTGAATAATTTCAAAGTGATAGTCGCTTTCAATCGTCGTGATTATTTCCGCCAACGTTTTGCTGAAGTGAATGAGCAAAACTACAAAGCCTCTATCAAATCAGGCATTGCTAGCAATGTATTTATACCAGTGTTTGGGCTGTCGTCCAATATTGGTCAGTTGGTGGTGATGGCTTTTGGTATATATTTGATTACCATCCAATTATTTTCCATTGGGTTGCTCATTAGCTTTTTGGCATATATCAATCATTTTTATAATCCACTTCGCCAGATAGCTGCTTTGTGGGCCAACTTTCAAGTGGCTCTTGCAGGATGGGATAGGATTTCTCAGATTCTGGTGATGGAGACCAATTTGCCCATCTTGCCTGTCACACCACCAGAAGATACCGCGTATTTGATGTCGTTTAGGGATGTGAGTTTTGCTTATGTCCCCACCAACAATATTCTCAGCCACGTCAATTTTGATTTGGAGCGTGGCAAAACCTACGCATTTGTTGGGCCAACAGGTGGTGGAAAGACCACCACAGCTTCACTTATGGCTCGACTTTATGATCCCACTTCAGGACAGATTTTGTTACACGGTGCTGATATTCGTACACTTTCTCCCGAACAACGAAGTGCCAGTATCGGATTTATACTTCAAGAGCCTTTTTTGTTTACAGGTACATTGCGCGATAATATTCTTTATGGCAACCCTGAGCATGAAAATCTATCGGATGCCAAGTTAATGGATTCACTTGCCGAGGCAGGTCTTGATGGTTTGTTGGATAGATTTGATGGCGGATTACTTGCCACTATCACCACCACGGGTGACGATCTAAGTTTGGGGCAGAAGCAGTTAATTGCTTTTATTCGAGCAGTGCTCCGTAAACCCGAGCTTCTTATACTCGATGAAGCAACTGCCAACATCGACACGGTTACAGAAAAGCTATTGGAACAAATTCTTCTAAAGCTACCCAGCTATACTACCAAAATCATCATCGCTCACCGGCTGAATACCATCGAGAATGCGGATCAGATTTTCTTTGTCAACTCGGGCACCCTCACCAAGGCTGGCTCGTTGCAAGATGCTGTGAGTCTACTTATGAATGGAAAAAGAGACAGCTAAATCACCCCTAATCGCAACTGTTGCTCAGGCTAGGGCAGTGTAACACACCTGATACATCGTGGTGTTGAAGAAGTGTGCTCACCAGTTCATTGTCAAAGCCCGCAATTTTTATCTCACCCACTTCTATCAACGGTCTGCGTATCAGTAGCGGATCATGGATCATTGCCTCTAGCGCCGATTGTTCGCTCATAGCATGTGGAATTACTTCTCCTTTTTTAATCCGTGGGGCTGCTGGATTAAACCATTCCACCACTGGCATATTCCCGAAAAATGCACGTAATGATGTTTCTGTCCAAGAATGAGTTAAGACTGAAACCACTTCCACCTCATGGCCATACATTTCCAGCATTTTTCGTTGCTTGGTGTTGTTGATACATCCAGGCTTTTCATAAAAGTCTATTTTTGCCATGTTTTCTATACGGTTTTTTTATTTTCTTGCAGTGTTCTGTTAAGACCGTCCCAGTGTTTGCAAGCATCGTAGGTCGATTGAGCCAGGATTGGAATCTCCTCAAATGCCACCGGCAATCGGTCTTCAATCAAGTCATGCAATTCGCTTGCTTTTTGAGATAAAGTGAAGCGCGCTTTGCTTACTTCTTTTTCTAGTGCTTTGAGTTCTTCTGCCGTCATATATGGTTTGTTTGTGTTTCTCCTATCCAAATTTTATGCCAACTGTTTTTTGGATGACTTGATATGTGCCAATTGACTGGTTTAAAGATTGTTGATTGATTATTCGTTGGTGCGTTGTAGAAAGTGTAGGCTTTTTATTCCTACATTAATGTGCGTGTTATGTGAACAAATCAACATGAACGTAATATGTTCGCAAGTGGTGCAAACGGCATAATTGCGTTGAGTCCAATGTGGGGAGGTATAAAAGAATAGTGGCTTTAAGGAAATTCCTTAAAGCCACTATTCTTTTATTGCGGGATTATTCTAAGCTTATTTCTTTGCTGGTGCTGCTGGTGCTACCTCAGCTGGTTTGTCCAATCCAAGTTTTTTCTTTACCAATGCACTTAAGTCATTTGAGTTGGGTGATTGATAAATGATGCTTTGTGCACTAACGTCAAAAATGTACAAGTATTTGTTTTCGGCACCCACTTCATTGATGGCTTTCTTCACTTTGTCAATCACAGGAGCAAAAAGCTCTTGTTGCTTCTTTTGAAGGTCTGTGCTTGCAGTTTGTTGGAAAGTGGTAATGCGTTGTTCCATCTCAGTAATCTCACTTTGACGAGCTTGTTTGATGGTTTCTGGCATGGTAGCTTGTTTCTCTTGATACTCTTTGATTTTCTTGGTGTATTCTTCACGCATTTTTACTAACTCTTTCTCCATTTCAGATTGTAGGTCCGAAAGTTTCTTTTCGATAGTAGCTCTTTCAGGCATGGCAACCAAAATTTCTTGGGTGTTTACATGACCTAACTTAGTTTCTTGTGCTGCAACAAAGTTTAGCGGAAGTGCACATACAAGTGCAATAGCAATTTTTTTAAACATGATTATTTTTTTTAATTATTTTCTTGAATTGTTAAATCGACTGCAAATTTATAAATTTATTTTGAATAACCCAATTTTTGAAGCACTGCATCGCTGATGTCAATTTTGGGTGATGTGAAGATGATACTTGCGTCAGAGCTTTTGTCAAATACAAACTGCAAATCTTTTTCTTTACTCAATTCCTGTACTGCAGTGTATATCTCATCCTGAATAGGTTTCATAAGACTTTGACGTTTTTTGTACAGTTCACCTTCTGGACCGAAATATCCTCTCTTGAGCTCTTGAACTGCTTTTTCTTTGGCTACAATTTCTTCCTCACGTTTTACTTTGGCCTGTTCGGTTAGAAATACCAATTCAGTTTGATAGTTTTTGTACATTTTTTGTACTTCTTGCATCTGTGCGTCCACCTCAGCTTGCCATTTTTTTGACACCTGATTGATTTGTTCGTTAGCCGTTTCGTATGATGGTACATTTTTCATGATGTATTCCATATCCACCATTGCAAATTTTTGTGCGTTTGCTGATAAGGTTATTCCAGAGAATAAACAAAGAGCGATTAGAATTTTTTTCATAATGATTGTTGTTTTAAATGTGTTCAATTCGTATTTTATTATCACGAGCATGGCTAGTACAAAATCTTTGCCAAATTTTCACCACTTTAAATATGCTCTCGAACAATTTACAATTCTTGACCTAGCACAAAGTGAAATTGTCCGCCACTAGGTGTAGTAGCATTTTGACCTGTGTTTTTGTCAATTGCAGGGTCAAAACCATACCCGTAGTCAATACCTATCATTCCTAACATTGGTAGGAAAACCCGTGCGCCAATACCGACACTACGTTTCAGATTGAAAGGATTGTAATCTTTCATTCCTGTGTACGCATTACCAGCTTCCACAAATCCTAGAAAATAAACCGTTGCTGACTGTTCTAGCATAAGCGGATAGCGTAACTCCATGGTGAATTTGTTGTACAAATACCCGGCTTTCGTGGATTGATTTGATGCTTTGTCATATTGATAGGGAGTGACTGTTCCATCGGCATACCCACGCAAGGATACAATCTCGGTTCCAAATCCAGCGAAATAAACCATTCCACCACCACCCATGTCATATTTCTCAAATGGCGATTGTGCATTTACATTGTAATTTCCTAAATAGGCAAATTGCACCTTAGACATTAGCACCAGTTTACTGTTGTTAGAAAGTGGTGTGAAGTTTTTGGCCATGAATGTCCATTTGTGATATTCTACCCATTTGTATCGTTCTTGCAGATTGCTTAATACATTTGGATCCCTGAATTTTTCGGGATTGAAAGCCGAATAGGGCGGTGTAAGTTTTAATCCAATGGAGAACGAAGATCCCGAGCGTGTGTACAAAGGGTTGTCTATGGAGTTTCTACTCAGTGTAAATCCAATGCTTATACTGTTGAACGTTCCATTTGGCATGGGGAAATAGCCGTAATAGTCTTTTAGAATATATCGTTGGTATGTGAATTCTTTATAAAACGTGAAATAGTCATCAGGCCACGTTAGTCGCTCCCCATTTCCGATGCTTAGACCTATTGTTTGGAATGATTTGTCGGGATCGACACTTTGTAAGTAGCTTTGGTTGTAGCCATAGCCTCCCATACCCATTCCACCCATTCCATAGCCACCCATTCCATAGCCACCCAAATTGTTTGGATTATAGGCAGCTGTGTTTTGTTGTGCATAATTACTGTTGTAGCCAGCCATGCGGGTATATGATATGGATGTGGAGAGTGAATTTGGACGTTTACCACCAAGCCATGGCTCTAAAAAAGAAAGACTGAATGAGGTGTACTGTTTTCCATTGGTTCTAGCATTAAGGCTTAGTGTTTGTCCTTCACCTTGTGGTACAATGCGGTAGGTTTCCGGTTTGAAAATGTTTTGAATGGCAAAGTTGCTGAATTTTAATCCCACACTGCCCACTATACCTGTATAACCTCCATAACCTGCAGAAAGTTCCACTTGGTCACTTCCTTTTGTTTGTAGGTTGTAGTCTATATCCACAGTTCCATCTTCTTGGTTAGGCTTGATGTCGGGCGTGATTTTTTCAGGATTGAAATGCCCCATTTGAGCCAATTCTCTGAGCGAACGCATGATGTCGGACTGACTGTAC
>CANIXM010000182.1 GCA_947471245.1 Paludibacteraceae bacterium
AAATACGTCTGCTGCTACTATTCCACTTTGTATATGGGAGTGGGAGAAAAAATTCAAGAAGGGTGATAACATCATTCTTACTGCATTCGGTGCTGGATTTACATGGGGAGCAGTTTATCTTAAATGGGGATACTAAGTCATTGCAGAGATGTAGTTACAGTGTGGACGTTGTGTTTTTCAATTAGTAGAAATTGTAACTAATCAAATTTATGATATTTCAAACACAAACGAGCAGTATGATTCATATCATGCTGCTCGTTTGTGTTTGAAGAACTATCTATTCGACTATTTTCTAAAATAAGTATCCAGCAACATATTGGCGGCTATAAATGAACTTATTTCATTGGATACGACTTGATTTTCAACTTTGGAAAGTAGTGACATTATATCTGGGTTGGTGTAGAACCCATCTTTTAGTCTGTCGTTGATGGTTTCATACATCCAGTACTTCGACTGTTCATTCCGCCTTTGTTGAAAGAATTCATTGGATTGCGTATGAGTTACATATTTTTGTACCATTTCCCATATCTCAGGTATCCCATTTTTATCTATTGCTGAACAAGTGATGGCCTCAGGCACCCATCCTGACTCATGTGCTGGAAATAGTTGCAATGCATTCTGGTATTGAGTTCGTGCCACTTTTGCCTTGTGTACGTTATTGCCATCACATTTATTTATTGCTATTCCATCGGCCATCTCCATTATGCCACGCTTGATGCCTTGAAGTTCATCACCAGCACCGGCTAGTTGTAGTAATAAGAAGAAGTCCACCATCGATTTTACAGCTGTTTCGGACTGACCTACACCTACAGTTTCTACAAACACGGTGTCAAATCCAGCCGCTTCACACAAAATGATGCTTTCCCTTGTTTTGCGAGCCACGCCACCCAATGATCCTGACGATGGAGATGGACGAATAAAAGCATTTTTGGCTACTGACAGCTCCTCCATGCGCGTTTTATCACCCAGAATACTGCCCTTTGAACGTTCGCTGCTCGGATCAATGGCCAAAACGGCTAACTTACGACCTGACCTTACGATATACATGCCCAATGCTTCGATGAAGGTGCTTTTGCCTGCACCTGGTACGCCTGTTATTCCTAATCGTACAGAGTGGCCTGAGTATGGAAGAACTTTTTCAATCACTTGCTGAGCTATCTGCTGATGTTCGGGCAATGCACTCTCAACGAGTGTCACTGCTTGCCCTAGCATTGAAATGTCACCTTTTAAAATACCTTCTGCATATTGTGATGCTGAATAATTTGTTCTTTTGGTCGTTTTGGTTCGATAGGGGTTGATAGTGGGTGCATCAGACACGCCTTCGTTGACTGATAATCCTTTGTATAAGGGGTCGTTTTCGGGATGATTGGTATAATGCATGTAAGGAATTTATAATGGATTTTTATTTAAAGGCAAATTTTAGTTGTATAGGAACTGGTTTGTTTGTCGTGTGATTATCACTTATCACTTGTTAAAAGTTCTAATATCAATTTTTATAAACAAATGTGAGTATAATCTAGTTTAAACCCAAATTAAGGTTTAAAGATAAAAGAGCCAAGAAATCTTCTTGGCTCTTTTATCTTTGTTGTGTATGATGGTAAGTAAAATGAATTATTTGTTTCCAAATACAACCACCCTTATTGTCTGAAGTATTTAACAATGACTGAGTTCTTGCAACGATTTATTTGGTAACTGACCAACTCACCTCTAAAGAAGGAGTTGAGTTTTCAGGGTCATTCACTTGAAGCGTTATTACTTTTTTATACTCACCTTCTTTTTGACCTTTAGTGTCAATGTCAATAATTAAATCTGCACCCTTACCAGTAGCAATCGGAGCTTTAGGTCCTTTGACAGTCAATTCTGCATTGTTGTTGGATATTGATCTAACTTCAAGGTTGTATTGACCTTTGTTGTTTAATTTTACTTTTACTGCTTTTTTAGAGCCTGCTTTAATAGCACCTGCTGCCACTCTCACTGGTTGAATGTCTACTATTGCAGCATTGATTTTTTGGTCTTTAGTCAGTTTAGTAAAGTCTTCTTTGATGTATTTTACTAGGTTCAGCTTGTTTGATTCGAGTTTAGCACCTTTTCCATTAACTACAACATAAGGGTTATCAACCGAAGCACCCCAAGTAGCACATTTTTTACTGTCTAAAACAAATGAAAGCTTGCCTTCTTGACCTGGCTTAAGTACCTCAGGTTTAATAGTTGCAGTGATATGTGCTGGTATTCCATCCAAAGCCAATGAAAGATCTTGCTTTCCATTGTTTTTCACGTCAATATCAAGCGTAGAACTAGTACCCTTTGTTACGGTTCCAAAAGGACCTCCTTTTGCAGTTAATTGCAAATCGCCCATAGTAATAAGATATGTTTTGTGAGCAGGTGTTGGTGATGTTTTTTGAGCTGTTGGGTCAGGAATAACTTCACCTGTAATGGTTAAATAATCAGTTTCATTTTCGGAGTTGCTGGTGATGGTTATTGTTTTGGTAAATGCACCAGGACGACCTGCCGGATTGTAAGTAGCTGTTATGGTTCCTTTTTTTCCTGGCTCTACTGGCTCCTTAGTCCATGATGGCGTGGTGCATCCACACGATGGTTTAGCGTTGCTTACCACAAGAGGAGCAGTACCTTTGTTGGTAAATTCATACACGTGAGTTACTTTACCATCTTGCTCTTTGATTTTTCCAAAATCATGTGATTTTTTATCAAAACTAATAACTGCTTTCTGAGACATCGCTGTCAAGCTAAACAAAAGACAACAAAGAAAAATTGACGACTGTTTCATATCATGTAAATTTAATTTAATAATTTCTGTTGATTATTCAATACAATGTTTGGGAATTACAAAAGTATAAAATTTCCGAAAGATTCCTCAACAATTCTGATATTTTATAGTATAAATTTCGTTAAATATAACGGATATCGAAAATTGAAGTTGATACATTTGTCATTGCAATGCCATTTTAAATGTATGCTGTTTTGCATTGCAATAGCGTACAAATTATTGTACCTTTGCTTTATCATCTTTTATTGAAAAATATGAAGTTAAAAATACAAGAACTTAATGATAAATTTGCCAATCAGGTGATTGGGTATTATCAGCATTTGCATGCGCATCCCGAGTTGTCATTTATTGAACATAAAACTGCCGAATTTATTGTAAGCGAACTTAAAAAAAACAATATTTCGTACCAAGATAAAATAGCTGGAACCGGGATATTGGCTCGAATAGAAGGTCGAAATCCAAACAAAAGGGTCATAGCACTAAGAGCTGACATGGATGCCCTTCCAATTTGCGAAATTACCGATGAGCCTTATAAATCTACGAATTCAAAGGTGATGCACGCTTGTGGACATGATGCTCACACATCCTGTCTATTAGGTGTAGCAATGATGTTGAATGAAATAAAATCATCAATTGAAGGGACGATCTTATTCGTTTTTCAACCCGGAGAAGAGAAAGCTCCTGGTGGTGCTCGATTGATGCTTGAGGATGGTGTGTTCAAGGATGTCCAACCTGAATTAATTATAGCACAACACGTGTCGGTTGATTATCCGACCGGAACTATGGGTTTCAAGGAAGGGATGATCATGGCATCTGCCGATGAAATTCATGTAAAAGTGCATGGCAAGGGAGGGCATGGCGCTTTGCCCCACTTGTGCAATGACACCGTATTGGCATCTGCTTCAACTCTGGTGGCATTACAGCAAGTTAAGAGCAGACTGTGTCATCCGCTTACACCGATGGTACTAACTTTTGGACGTATTGTAGCCGACGGTGCACAAAATATCATTCCACATGAAGTGCAACTATCAGGGACACTTCGCACCATCAATGAACAATGGAGACATGAAGCCAAAAACCACATTCAACGCATTATACACGATACTTGTACTGCACATGGTTGCAGTGCCGAAATAGAAATGCCAGATGGATATCCATGTGTGATAAATGATCATTCAATCACCCAGAAAGCTAAATTTTTTGCGCAAGAATGGGTTGGTAAAGAACAGGTAGTAGAGCTAGAAATGAGAATGACGTCCGAGGATTTTGGTTTTTTCACTCAGCAATACCCTTCTTGCTTTTATCGATTCGGCATTAAAGGGGCTTCGAATCAAGACACTGGTGGATTGCATAGTGCTAATTTTAAAGTTGATCTTGATGCGCTTAAAATTGGGACAGGTGGTTTGGCTTGGCTAGCATGGAAGTTTATGACTGACAATGACTAAATTTGTGGATATTCTGATAAAGCATTTTATGAACACAAAGACACAACGACACTAAGTCGCTATCACCGTAGGCAAATATCGCGTAGTTAATATCGCGCAGCTATTATCGCCGAAGGCAAATATCACGAAGCTAGTATCGCCGAAGGCAAATATCACGAAGTTAATATCACGAAGTTAATATCGCCGTAGTCAAATATCACGAAGTAAATATCGCGAACCTGCTATCATTACAGGCATTAATATCATGTACCCACCCAAAAAAATTATAAAGCGACTTAATTTTATTTTTATGAGAAAAATAGCTGTGCTTTTTGTCTGTCTTGGCAATATCTGTCGTTCGCCTATGGCAGAGGGAATTTTCAACACCATCATAGCCAGAGATGGTCTAGATCATCGGTTTGAAGTGGATTCGGCTGGGCTTCTGAACTTTCATCAAGGTGAAATGGCTGATAGCAGAATGAGGCTTCATGCTGCCCAAAGAGGATACTCACTAGACACCCGCTCAAGACAGATACTAAAAAGTGACTTGGATCGATTCGACTTGATACTGGTGATGGATGAACAAAACTATGAAGGGTTGCATCGAATGGCGGTAGTTCCAAGTCAATTTGCCAAAATTCATCGCATGACTGATTATTGTGTTAACGTGCAAGCCACACATGTGCCAGATCCGTACTACGGAGGTGACCAAGGATTTGAGAACGTGATAGACCTACTAGAAGATACTTGTGAAGGTTTGCTTGCCGAACTTAAAAAGCTGCTTTAATAACCGCTATAAAACAATTTCAAACGCATGGGCGATGTAGGGT
>CANIXM010000183.1 GCA_947471245.1 Paludibacteraceae bacterium
ATGGTGTTTGAATCGGTAATCACTCGCAATGTACGTCTAAGTGAAGCTCCTAGCTACGGCAAACCAGTTTTGCTTTACGACCCAGAATCAAAAGGTTCAAGCAATTATATTGACTTAGCCAAAGAGCTGATGGCAAAACACAAATAGACGGAGTAAGCAATCAAACACTAGTAAAATAGAAGAATGAATTTCCCAAAAAACAACAACAGAGGATTAGGAAGAGGCTTAGGTGCATTGATTGACACGGAAAGCATTAACACTGGCGGCTCATCATCCATCAATGAAGTAGCATTGGATTTGATAAAGCCCAATCCACACCAACCTCGTACCCATTTTGATGAAGAAGCACTAGAAGAATTGGCAACATCCATCAAGCAACTTGGTGTGATATCGCCCATTACCCTGCGCAAAAACGAAGATGACACCTACATGATTATTGCAGGTGAAAGACGATATAGAGCATCTAAGCTGGTAGGACTGAAAAGCATTCCCGCTTACATCAAAACAGCCATTGACGAGCAAGTGATGGAAATGGCGTTGATCGAAAACATTCAACGCGAAGACCTTAACGCCATTGAAATAGCCTTGACTTTTTCCAGATTAATAGAGGAATATCAACTGACACAAGAACGACTGAGCGAACGTGTAGGAAAAAAAAGAGCCACCATTGCCAATTACATGCGACTGCTCCGACTGCCAGCTGAAATACAAATGGGCATCAAAGACAAAAAGATAGAAATGGGTCATGCTCGTGCTTTGCTTGGACTGTCAGACCCTGTGGCTCAATTGGAACTTTATGAAACGATTGTAGTCAATGATTATCCAGTTCGAAAGGTAGAAGAGCTGGTACGACTGTATACTGAATCGGGGTCATTTGGATTGTCCAAAAACACGACACCCAATCCAATAGCAGACCTTAAAGAATTTGACGAAATCAAAAATCATCTGCGTAAGGTGTTTGGCACCAAAGTTCTATTTAGCTGTCAGCCCGACGGAAAAGGCAAAATATCCATTCCATTTACTAATGATGAAGAGTTGGCACACATCATGAGCTTATTTGATAAAATTTGATTGGTAAAGTGAGATATCGTATTGTAATTTTTATTGGGATAAACCTATTGCTGTGCCATGTAGCGCAGGGTAGAGAACTTGGTGATTCTTTACAAAAGACTAAAGACACCTTGACTCATTTTCAAAAAAATACGATAAATGTGGTGACAACATCCTCTGATACGATAAAAAAAACAGCATCAGACACCACCAAAACACATATCATTAAACCGATTGCTTCGAGGGCAGTGTGGATGGGGGCAATAGTCCCCGGATTTGGGCAAATAGTGAATAAAAAATACTGGAAATTACCTTTGGTGTATGGTGCCTTGGGTGGCTGTGGATATGCCGTGTGGTTCAACAACATCAATTTTATAAAATTCAAAACAGCCTACAATGATGCTTCTGATGCTGATAACAGCACCAATTCGCATCTAAAACTCATCCCACCAGGTTTTACTGAAGATGATTTTGGTGGAAAGGATGCATTTATCAACATCATCAAAGCCCAACAGGATTATTATAGAAGATACAGAGATATGAGCGTTATGATTACAGTGATTGTATATGCTGCCACCTTAGTAGATGCTTATGTTGACGCACAGCTTTTTGACTTTGACATCAGTCCCAATCTGACTATGCACATCCAGCCATCCATCATACAATCACCTACATCTAAGGCCTACGGACTTCAGTGTAATTTCAATTTTTGGAGATAAAAAGCGATTACAGAGCAAGATTTCAAATAAAACAATAAATCGATCAACGAAGAAATACCAGTTGACAAAACATATTTCATGATGAATATCAAATTACTAGCCATTTCCATTCTTTTGTTGGTCTTTTCAGTGACTCTATTCTCTAACACTTCAATAGTTAGCATCGATTCTAAAAAGAACGACATCGTTGACAAAGACACCACCTTAGTAGTACCAGAGGAATTTGACAATTCATTGGACTACATGCTACAGTCATGGATAGTAAAGGGAGCTACCAAGTCAGACTGCAAGTCAAACACAGAAACCGCCACTGTGAGTGACTCTGTGTACAAAATGCGTCTCAAAAAACTTCCCTATCTGATGGAGATGCCTTATAACAGCACAGTAAAAGCATTTATTGAACTCTATGTGGTAAAAAAACGCAAACAAATGGAGTTCATGCTTGGAATGAGCGAATATTATTTCCCGATGTTCGAACAAGCATTGGCTGCCAAAAAATTACCTCTCGAACTGAGAAACTTATCCATCATCGAATCGGCGCTTAATACCACCATCGTGTCACGCATGGGTGCAGCGGGTCTATGGCAATTAATGATAAACACTGGTAGAATGTATGGGCTAGAAATCAACTCATTGGTTGACGAACGTCTTTCGCCAGTCAAGGCTACCAACGCAGCTACTAGATTTTTGAAAGATCTTTATTCCATTTATGGGGATTGGCACTTGGTGATTGCGGCTTACAATTGCGGACCAGGCAATGTGAACAAAGCCATTCGCCGATCAGGAGGCAAACGCGACTATTGGGAGATTTACCCTTACCTACCTCGTGAAACGAGGGGTTATGTGCCTATTTTCATTGCTGCCAACTACGCCATGCATTATGCCAAAGACCATAATATTTGCGCAGCCACCATCAATATGCCTGCCATGACTGACACGGTGATGATCAGACAACGAATTCACCTTGAGCAAGTTGCAAATATACTCAACCTGCCTATTGAGCAAGTTAAACTGCTCAACCCCCAATATATTCACAACATTATACCTGGAGATATAAAACCCTACCCACTTTGTTTACCTATCAAGGAAATAAGTACTTTTTCTAAGAAATACGAAGAAATCACTAACTTCAAAACGGAGGAATTGGTCAACACTAGAAGAGAGGAAATCGAAATCCCTACAAGCACAAGTACAGAGATAAAAGATAATCACAGAAATAGCCGGGGTTCCAAAAAAGATAAAGTACGAAATGCAGGTGGAAAAGGTTCTCATAAAGTCAAAAAAGGTCAGACACTGGGAGAAATTGCAGCTAAATATGGTGTCTCTGTCAAAAAACTGAAAAAACTTAATAGACTTAAAGGTAGCACAATAAGAGCTGGCGAAAAAATTAAAATCAAATGATAGACCAACTGCATTGACACAACAATGCAGTTACTACCCATTTAAGTTAAAACCAAAAGTTAATATCCCAAATAAATAATTCACAAAACACTCATCTTCAAGTATGGAAAAACTATTTTATTCCATTTCGGAAGTGGCTGACATGTTTCAAGTCAACCAATCCAATTTGAGGTTTTGGGAAAAGGAGTTTTCACAACTGAAACCCAAACGCAACGCGAAAGGCACACGGTTTTACTCCAATGATGACATTCAAGTCATAAAACAAATCATCTATCTTGTTAACGAACAAAAACTTACGCTAGACGGAGCAAAACGAAAACTTAGTCAAAAAAAAGACGCCACTGCTAAACAACAAGAAGTGGTAGAACGTTTAAAGAATATAAAACAAGATTTATTAGGTATCGCTGACGCATTATCATAAACTAGACTTAATTGACTTATGAAACCTACACGCCACATCCTTACATTAGTTGTACTATTCTCAATAACTTCATCCCAACTTTCGTATTCACAAAAAAAACCTAAAAATGTAGTGTTCATGATTGGTGACGGCATGGGATTAGCACAAGTCTATGCAGCCATGGTAGCCAATGGCAACAAACTTGAACTGGAGCGTTGCACACACACAGGCTTCTCCAAAACCTACTCATCTTCACATTTCACCACCGACTCTGGAGCTGGAGGCACAGCATTGGCCTGCGGAGTAAAAACGAAAAATCACATGATAGGCATGAGCCCCGACTCTGTGGCCGTCCTATCTATTTTAGAAGAAGCCGCAAAGAGTAAATTAGCAACTGGGCTAGTGGTGGCTTGTTCTGTGACTCATGCTACGCCTGCATCATTCGTAGCGCATCAACCAGACAGAGAGATGAATGATGAAATAGCAGCTGACTTTCTCAAATCAGACATTGATGTTTTTATCGGAGGGGGGCGCAAATACTTCGAGCAACGGATAGATAACAGAAATTTAACCAACGAACTTAAAGCGAAAAAATTCCAGATAGCCTACACACTTGATGATGTCAAATCGGCCAATGGACCAAAACTGGCAGGACTACTTTACGATGACCAAAATCCAGCCATGCCTGAACGAGGAAAAATGCTTCCAGAAGCAACCATGATAACTATCGACCTGTTGGATAACAATTCAAAAGGGTTTTTCTTAATGGTGGAAGGCTCGCAAATAGACTGGGCTTGCCACAACAACCAATTAGACCAATCCATCAAAGAAGTGCTAGACTTCGACCAAACAGTAGGAAAGGTGCTTGACTACGCTCAAAAGTCTGGAAATACGCTAGTAATCATCACAGCCGATCACGAAACAGGAGGTCTCACACTACACGATGGGAAGATGGGTAGTTCAGACATCAAACACTCCTTTTCTTCAAAAGTGCATACTGGTGTGATGGTGCCTGTATATGCATACGGCCCTGGTGCCGAAAACTTCACAGGCATCATGGAAAACACCGCCTTCAAAGGGAAAATTGAAAAACTGCTCGGATTTAAAAAATAATCTTGCCTTTATCATATTTAGTCTCATTCTTTGCAATACGTGAGGAATGAGACTTTTGCATTTTTAAAACCCAGCCATCACTGCCATTTTCTGCCATTTTGACATCCATATTCCAAGAAATCGAAAGAAACATCTGACTAATTTTGCCAAAAATGAAGTTCAAATCCAAAATTCAACAATGGCATAAGCTTTGTAAAATCCCAAATCGTAATTAATAAGAAAAATCAGAAACAACTGAAAAAATAAATATTTTAAAAATTATGGGAAAAATTATTGGAATTGACTTGGGAACCACTAACTCGTGTGTTTCTGTAATGGAAGGTAACGAACCAATCGTTATCACCA
>CANIXM010000184.1 GCA_947471245.1 Paludibacteraceae bacterium
AAGTAAAATCAAAGAACCACCGCACAACATACAAGCAGGAATCAACACTTTGTGAAGCGATGTCCGAAACAAGCCTCTAGAAATATGAGGTATAGCAACTCCCACAAAAGCGATAGGGCCAGCAAAGGCAGTGATGCTTCCTGCCAAAATCCCTGTGACTAGCACAATCAGGAAACGTGTTTGAACAATGGAAATGCCCAACCCTCGTGCATAATTTTCGCCTAACAGCAAGCCATCAAGTCGCTTCTGCAAAAACAACGCAGCCCCCAATCCAAAAAAAACAATTGGTAACAATACCTGCATATAAGTCCATGTGACTGCACTCAAACTTCCGAATGTCCACATCAAAAACAACTTTACGGCATCAGGATTGCTAAAATTTTGAATCACACTCACTATCGAACTGGCTATGGTGCCAAACATGATACCAATGATTAACAACGAAACAGCATTTCGCACTTTGAATGAAACACCCACCACCATCATCAACACCATTGAACCGCCAAGGATGGCAGCACCTATCGAAGCCCAACCACTACTAAGAAACGCAACTGGAAGCATCGAACTGGCCATCATCACCAATGCCACTCCCAAACTGGCACCCGAACTGACACCAAGAATGTATGGATCTGCCAATGGATTGCGAAACAAAGTTTGCATCATCAGCCCAGCCACAGAAAGTGAAGCACCTGCTAAAACTGCCGTGATGGCTTTGGGCAGTCGGAAACTGAGTAGAATTTCTGTATTTACCGAACTTCCTACTTTGCCCAAAAACACGCTCAGAACATCGCTCAATGAAATACGAACACTGCCAATTGCCAAATCGGCAAAAAACAAGCCCACACATAGCAGCATTAGCGATATGAAGAGTATGGTGTTTCGATTCATGGAAAAGGATGACTGGGTTATTGGGTTAATTGGGTAATTGGGTTCATTGGGTTCATTGGTTCCTATGTCAATGATTTAATCACCTCTCCAATATAGCCCAACACCTCTTCTCTTCCCTGACGTTTTTCGGATGAGGTTAAGAATATTGGTGGCAACTCTTCCCAGGTTTCGGTCAGTTTTTCTTTATATACTTGCGTGTATGACTTTCCTTTTGCAAAAGTCAGTTTATCCAGTTTGGTGAAAATAATTGAGAAAGGAATACCATTCTCACCCAACCATTCCATAAAATCCAAATCAATCTGCTGAGGTTCATGCCTGCTGTCTATCAACACAAACAAACAAGTCAACTGCTCACGATACAAGATATAACTTTCGATAATCTGTTTCAATTGATCTCGCATTTTCTTGCCGGTAGAAGCATATCCGTAACCCGGCAAATCCACAAGATGCCAATTGTTATTGATCAAAAAATGATTGATAAGCAATGTTTTACCAGGCTTTGATGAGGTCATCGCCAAGCCATGTCGATTACAAAGCATATTGATTAGCGAAGACTTACCTACATTAGATCTTCCAATAAATGCAAATTCGGGAAGTTTGCCTTCCGGACATTTACGATAGTCCGTATTACTTATTACAAATTCAGCTGATTTTATATCCATAATTTTCTAAAAATAACACTTGAGTGACTGGCCAAACAACTTGATTGGTTTGCAAAAATAGCTATTTTACGGCGATATAAAATGCAAGCACTAAAAATACTGTCATACAAGCTTTTTTTTGTAAATTTGTCTCGATTTGTTTTAATGCACTATGAGCCACCCACAGTTTTCATCTTCATTACTTGAAAATGCCGTCAATGAGTTTGCCAAATTACCAGGCATAGGTCGGAAAACGGCGCTGAGGTTGGTATTACATTTACTCAAAAAATCTGAAATCGAAGTCGAAAGTTTTGGCAATGCAGTCATAGATCTTCGAAAACAAATTCAGTACTGCCAAGTGTGTCACAACATTTCTGACACGGATGTGTGTCACATCTGTAGTCATCCTTCGCGCGATAGGCAGACAGTGTGTGTGGTGGAAAACATCAAAGACGTGATGGCAATTGAAAACACACAGCAATTCAGAGGATTATATCATGTTCTCGGAGGCATCATATCACCTATGGACGGAATAGGACCAGCCGATTTGGAAATTGAAAGTTTGTTAGAACGAGCAAGCACCGATGAAATAAAAGAAGTGATTCTGGCGTTAAGCACAACGATGGAAGGTGATACTACCAATTTTTTTATTTTTAGAAAACTAGCACCTCTCAACATCAAAACCACGACCATAGCACGTGGGATAGCCATTGGTGATGAACTAGAATATGCTGATGAAATTACATTGGGACGTTCTATTTTGAACAGAGTAGAATTTACAAACTCATTCAAATAAAACATCATCCTATCTCAAAACAACAAATAAAACCTACATTAATTTTAAGTCATTTGAACTTTGACGAAAAGAAAAAAACATGAACAAAGCACTCAAAACAATCACAATGGTATATTATGCATTTTATGCCACTACACTACTCTCAGCATTAATGGGTTTTATGCTTACGCGAGACAGTCAAACTAGCATTGCAGCAAAAAGTCCACTGGGAATTACCATTTCAAGTATTGTGATACTCTATCTGTTGGTATCCATACCCCTTGCATTAGCTGGATTTTATCGCTTGTCTCAACAATGGAAAGCCATAGAAGATGAAGCAACTAAACTAGAAAAATATACAAAATACTCAATAATTAGGCTTGCACTAATTGGCACAGCCATGGAAATAAGCATCATCGCTTTCTATTTTATGCGTTCCGAAATGTCTTTACTTTATTGCTTTGGCATTGCAGCTATCGCCTTGATATTCTGCAAACCATCTGCACGAAAAATAATTTCAGAGCTGGACTTAGAAGAAGAATAACAACACTTGGCTCTAAAACGAATGAGGTAAGTAAACCGTTTGAGAAAATTAAACCACAAAAGGAACAAAATGAAAATTGAAAAATCAAAATTGAAAAGTCGTCGCATGCGGTGTCTGATAAGATGATTTTTTGAACACAAAGGCACAAAGGCACGAAGTCGCCATCGCCGAAGGCAAATATCGCGAAGCTAATATCGCCAAAGGCAAATATCACAAAGTAAATATCGCGAAGCTAATATCGCCAAAGGCAAATATCACGAAGTAAATATTGCCGAAGGCAAATATCACAAAGCAAATATCGCGAAGCTAATATTGCCGAAGGCAAATATCACGAAGTAAATATCGCAAAGCTAATATCGCCTTAGGCAAAAATCACGAAAACTTTAATATTGTATACTCACTCAAAACGTTATAGAGCCAAATACTTGCATTTCTTTAAAAGCACTTAATTATTAATTTTTCATTATTAATTACAAAATCATGGTTATTGCAGTAGATTTTGACGGCACAATTGTCGTTCATGAATACCCACAGATAGGCAAGGAAATTCCATTTGCCATCGCTACATTAAAAAAAATCCAGGAAGATTTTCATCATCAGCTTATCCTGTGGACTGTGCGCGAAGGTGAAGAACTAGAGGCCGCCGTTCAGTTTTGCAAAGAGCGCGGACTTGAATTTTATGCTGTCAACGCTAATTACCCTGAAGAGACAGTAGAAAACGCTGGTTCTCGCAAACTGACAGCCGACTTATTTATTGACGACCGAAGTTTGGGTGGCCTACCTGACTGGGGTGTTATCTACCAAATGATTAAAACCGAACGACACTTGGAACCCATTTCCAATGAAATTCAAAGCGAATATCAAATGCCTAGAAAGAAGAAGCATTTCGGATTGTTTTGAACACAAGAAATTTTAAAACAATTATCATTTGTTTACCAAAAACCACATATCACTTCGTGCCGTAGAGCCTGACGACCTGGAAATTCTTTATCAGTGGGAGAATGACACCCATCTGTGGGAGGTTGGCAACACACGTATTCCCCTTTCCAAATTTGCTCTTAAACAGTATATTGCTGAATCTTATGTGGACATTTATGAAAGCAAACAACTGCGACTAATGATCATGGACACTTGCGTGAACCAAACAGTTGGAACGGTTGACTTATTCGATTTTGATCCACACCACAGTCGCATTGCACTTGGACTGTACGTTTCTCCGCTCCATCAAGGTAAAGGTATCGCCAAGACCTCACTTTCCATGATTGAGGAATATGTCTTTTCTTTCCTGAAAATCAACCAATTATACTGTCACATTTCGGCTTCAAACACCGCAAGTCGAAGCCTCTTTGAGCAGCTTGATTACTTACAATCAGGACTTCTGCACAGTTGGATAAAAACAGTGAATGGCTATGAAGACATTATTGTTTTTCAACGAATCAAAACCAATTAAGTCATGATTGGATTTAACCTCACTGGATATTTAATTTATGCTCTTGTTACATGCATCACACCTGGTCCAAACAATTTCATGCTGTTTACACACGGCAAAGACCATGGATTTAAAGAAGTAAAAATGCTTATGTTGGGGATGTTTATGGGTTTTGTGGTATTGTTATATGCAGGAGGATATGGCATTTCACAACTGATTACTCACAACCCCAATCTGGCTTTTGCACTAAAACTTCTCAGCTCTGCTTGGCTCTTTTATCTCGGCTTAGTGTTAAGCAAATTAAGCCCAACTATTAATCACCAACCCACCTCAAAAATTGGATTTTCAAATGCATTCCTAATGCAGTTCATCAATCCCAAGGCTTGGATTATGACTATAGGAGGAGCTGCAGCCTTCTTACCACATTACTCCAACATTCACTTAAATGTGTTTATTTTTACGATGATATTTGCAGCAGTAGGTGTTCCTTGCATGTTTGTATGGGTAGGATTTGGTGACTTAATTTCAAGGATGCTAACATCTGATAAAGCCAATCGAATACTGGGATATTGCCTATTCGGACTGATGATGGTGAGTATAGTAACGGTGTGGTTATAATACGTTTCAAACAATGGACTCAAAAAAAATTATCGAACATTTACATCTACTTCCTCATCCAGAAGGTGGATACTACAGAGAAACCTATCGA
>CANIXM010000185.1 GCA_947471245.1 Paludibacteraceae bacterium
ACCTGACGATTTTTATAGTGGAAACAGCACCGTAGAACCGTTTGTGGGCAAACGACAAAACTACTACTCCTGGACATGGGGCGATGCGTTGTTTGTTGTCATTGATCCTTATGCATATACTACTACCAAACCTACTGAACCATGGGGATTTACACTTGGCAAAACTCAATACGATTGGTTCAAGAAAACATTGGAGTCAAGTAGTTCCAAATTTAAATTTGTGTTTGCACACCAATTGGTAGGTGGTGATGTGTTAGGACGAGGTGGTTCTGAAATTGCTGATTATTATGAACATGGCGGGAAAAATGCGGATGGAACGTATGGGTTTGATGCCAAGCGCCCAGGGTGGGGAAAACCACTTCACCAGCTCATGGTGGACAACGGAGTACAAATGTATTTTCACGGGCATGACCACTTTTATGCTCAACAAATCAAAGACGGAATCATTTATCAAGAAGTTCCTCAGCCATCTTTCCCTGGTTACACAGTTGTGAATGACGCAGCCACCTATGGGTACAAGTCGGGTGAGATATTGCCTAACTCTGGATATCTGAATGTCAAAGTTAGTTCCGATAGCGTAAAAGTGGACTACATCGGCGGGTATCACGTAGAGAACAAAAACATCGGCTGGATAAATGGAATCACTCGTAGCACCTATTCATTTTCCAAAAGTGGACTATCGGGTCTAAACAATGTGGCGATGGTCAACAATCATCTCACAGCCTATCAGTCTGGCGAATCATTGGTAATAAATTCTACTGAAACCACCTTGGTGGACATCACTTTATATTCCTCCACTGGTCAGCAATTAGGACTTATTTACCACGGCACGATTCCACAAGGCGATACACGGATAAATATTCCCAGTTCATACAATAGCCGAGTAAACATTGTAAACATTCAAACACCCAATTATTCAATATCCACTAAAATACTTAACTAAAATGGCTACAACTAATCTGAACCCAAAAATTGCTGTTGTATGTGCATTATTGATGATTTCGCTGAATCAACACGCACAAACAATGACTGAGATTCTAGGAAGACCAACCGACAAATCCATCACCATCAATGTCCTGTTCGACACGGTGGTAGAGACTTATTTTGAGTATGGCACCACCAAAGGAACTTACACCAGTAGCACTACCATTGTAAAAAGTGAGACTGGTGTTCCAGTTGAGGTACAGCTAACGGGACTATCCGCCGAAACCCGGTATTATTATCGAACCCGATACCGAAAATTGGGCGATGTCACATTCTTGGCAAGCGACATGCACACATTCATTACGCAGCGCAAACCTGGAAGTTCGTTTGTGTTTACAGTAGAGGCAGACCCACATCCGTATGACAAAAAGGGATGTTGGAATCTGTGGCACATTGCACTTCAAAATCAGTTGAATGATGGTGCAGATTTTATGCTTGATCTGGGTGATACTTTTGGGGATGATCACTTTCCCACCACTATTACTACGGAGCAAGTTCAGCAACTTCAACTCAATTGTCGGGATTTCTTTGGACCAGTATGTCATTCTATGCCATTGTTTTTCTGTATCGGCAATCACGAAGGAGAATCGGGTTATTACCTTACCCAAACCCCTCCCAATAATTTAGCCATGTATGAAACCACATGGAGAAAATTGTATTATCCCAACCCGATTCCGGATGATTTTTATTCGGGTGACGATGTCATTGAGCTTAACGGCGTGGGAAAAGCGGAGAATTATTATGCTTGGCAATGGGGTGATGCATTATTCGTTGTGCTGGATATGTACCGATATGCATCCAAAACTGAAAAGCCTCAAAGGTGGGACTTCACCATCGGCAAAACTCAGTACGATTGGTTTAAAAACACATTACAAGGGAGTAATGCGAAATACAAGTTTGTATTTTCACACCATGTTTTGGGTCAAGGCAGAGGTGGGATAGAACTCGCCAATAGCTATGAATGGGGTGGTCAGGATGGAAGCAAAGGTTATGTGTTTGACACGTATAGACCGGGCTGGGGGCTTCCTCTTCACCAACTCATGAAAGCCAATAATGTTACAGCCTATTTCCAAGGCCATGATCACATTTTTGTGCATCAGCAGTTGGATAGCATCATCTATCAAAGCGTTCCTATGCCGAGCGACTCTACCTACAAGATTGGAGTGACTGACAATGGCGATGCTTATCTCAGCGGACACCAGCTTCCTGGTTCGGGACACATCAGAGTTACAGTTTCGGCAGACAGTGCCAAGTTTGATTATGTAAGTGCTGTGCTTCCGAAGGATGAAAATGATTCGGCTAAGAATGCTAAAGTGGTTTATTCTTACTCCGTCAAACCCAAAGTGGTAAAATCGGCTCTGGAACAACCGAAGGATGACCAAAACAACTGTTATATGTATCCTAACCCTACTCGCGACGCTGTGAATATTCGCTTTAGTCAGGCATGCGAAAAGCGAGTTTCCGTAATGGTTCAATCCATTGATGGGAAATTAGCGAATAACATACAGCGTGATAATCTGGCTGATGGAGAGATTATCAAAATTGATCATTTACAAAAAGGATGGTATGTAATATCGGTGAAAATGAGTGACCAAACTCTTATTTCTAAGAAAGTCATTGTACATTAACTCTTAATAATTGTTGCATATTATTAAAATATATGTATTCGCTTAATCAATGTGGCTGTTCACTGATTCTACTTGTAATTTGAGTTATTCTTAGTTATCTTCAAATCAAGAATTTAACTCGATTATTCAATCTTAAAAACTACTATTATGAAAACTACAAGCAACCCTAAAGTAAAACTATTTGCAGTTCTTATAGTTTTATTGACTAACATTAGTCTTGTAAATGGTCAGACTTTCAACACTGCATTTACACTCTCAGATGGTGCGCAAAGTCATCAAATAGCATTTAATGCACTTGGCTTTCTCACAGGTAACTTTTGCTCAGATTCGTTTGTGCCACCTGGCAAAGTAGCTGATTATTTTGGATTCCAATACCTCCGCGATAATGACGTTACTGGCATGGGTCACAACTCTGATTTCAGTGGAACAGTTGGCAATAACCTGCTATCCATCTTGGACAGCACACAGAAAGCAATGATAATCTCTACTGCCAAAGCTCAAGAAGCTATTATTCAAAAGTATGCCATGCAGCGATTGCCACTGATTTATGCATTCGTCAGAATGAAAGACAAGTCCATGCCCACTGGTAGCCCAGGACTCGATTCTGCCGCCGTGAAAGCATATTCAGCCGAATTATACAGAGTGGATGCGAGGGTCTGTATTCAAAGGGCAAAGCTCTATGCTAAAATTATCAATTCATTGACTGCCAAACAAAAAGGCTATCTGGACAGTTTGGTGAAAATTGGAGGTAGAAATATGCCCGTGCTACCACTTCAAATTAACCAACGAGGATTAAACAATAATCAATTTGTGGGTGCAATGTCATTGGCTGACGATATTTTCTCCTGGTATGTAGGCAGTGTTGAGGCAGATGTTTACTTCTGTCCTGAACGACAAGGCAATTATTTTGGAAGCTATTACCTCAAAGATGCTCCTGCAATGGGCAATCCCGACTATTCAATAGACACAAGCCTCTCACAAACTGGCGGACAAAGAATGCTAAACACTTTGAATCAAGTACAACGCGATCTAATCACTCAACTGACCAACAAACAAAAAGCAGCAATGGCTGCACTTGTTCAAAAACGGACAGAAATCTCTACTGTATTGAGAGGCTATATTTCAGGGAAAACCGTTGATACTGCTCAAGTGGTAGCGCTGTCAGCTACTTACGGCGAGTTGGATGGTATCATTTCCTACCACTATGCATCCAATTTCTCAAAAGTGAATTGGACATTGTCAACAATCCAAATGGATACATTGATGAAAATCAGAAACTTGGATAATTACCCCTGCACTGGCGCTTACTCTTATTCGGACAAAATAAGCATGCCAACGATAGAAAACACCGACTATCTATTTTTAAGTCCAGCCGCTGGTTCTGCTGTTAATAATGTGGTTCAGTCAGCAGGAGCGCTTTTCCCCAATCCATTTGTCAACTACATACAAGTGAATGACATATCAAGTGATGCATCTTATCAAATGACTGATGTAAGTGGACGAATCGTTTGGGCTGGAAATCATATAGAAAGCCAAAACTTCTCTACATTGCCTAAAGGTGTCTATTTTGTGAAGATAGTGGACAATCAAGTTATGAGTTTACATAAATTGATAAAAGATTAAATTGACCGCCCATCCTACCTCGAACTCACTCCAAAGTATGAAATACTACTTTTGGGGTGAGTTCTTTTCATTTTCTAGTGTGTCAGGTGTTATCTCCTCATTTTGATGGGTATCTGTTTTTGTGTACTTTTGTATACTATAATTTTCAGGGTGGGTAAAAAAAAGAAACATGGCACGCTAAAAGGGAAACAACCACAAAAGGCACAAAAGTTTAAGGAAAGATCCGATAATCGAAGAAAGTTCACAACAGAAATACCTGTCGGTATTAATATAACATCAGCCTATATTTATTTCAACAAATGATGTAAAATGCAATTTGCCAAAGGCAAAGCTTTGTGTTCTCTTCATTTTTCTGTCTACATTTTAAATTTTTTCTTTTGTGCCTTTTGTGGTTTAATATCCTCCTTTGGGTTAATGTTCAAAGTGGGTAAAAAAAGAAACATGGGATGTTAACAGGAAAACAACCACAAAAGGCACAAAAGTTTAAGGAAAGATCCGATAATCGAAGAAAGTTCACAACAGAAATACCTGTCGGTATTAATGAGGCATCAGCCTATATTTATTTCAACAAATGACGTAAAATGCAATTTGCCAAAGGCAAAGCTTTGTGTTCTCTTCATTTTTCTCTCTTCATTTTTCATTTTTTTCTTTTGTGCCTTTTGTGGTTTAATATCCTCCTTTGGGTTTTACCCACCAAATTTGTTATAGAGCTATTTTTGTGCC
>CANIXM010000186.1 GCA_947471245.1 Paludibacteraceae bacterium
TAAAATTTTAATATGTTTATTTATAGGCATTTAAAATTTTTAATAGAGTAAATTATTTTCTAATTTGTAGTTTTATATAAATAGTCGGTAAAAATAAAACAAATGGGGGTTTCGATGAAATGGAGGTTTTTGAGAAGGATGAAAATCTAGCTAAGCAATAAGCTCACCATTCTTAATCGTGAAAATGAGTGAGTCTTTATTGATTTGTTGGAGAATGTGATCTAAGTGTTCTCGATTTGTGTCTGTAATGAAAATTTGTCCAAATTCATCTCCAGCCACAATTTCTACTATTTGCTTTACGCGCGTACTGTCCAATTTATCAAAAATATCATCCAAAAGCAGGATTGGTGGGTATCCATGTATTTTTTTTAAAAATTCAAACTGCGCAAACTTTAGAGCTATAAGGTAAGTTTTGTTTTGTCCCTGAGATCCAACTCTTTTAATGGGATGGTCGTCTAGTAACATTTCAAGATCATCTTTATGAATACCTTGAGTGGAATAGCCCAATGCCTTGTCTCTGGCTCTGGTGGCAACAATACTTGATGCAATATCGCGGTCTTGATGTTGAGAGATGTATTGCAGGCTAATAATCTCATTTCCACCAGCTATTTGGTTGTAGTAGGTTTGAAATATTGGGATGAAGTTGGTGATAAATTTAGTTCTTTCGTTGTGGATATATGTTCCATAATAAACCATCTGCTGCTCCCAAATCTCTAACAATGATTCATCTATTGTTTCTTCTTGCTTGAGTAGTGCATTTCTTTGCTTCAAGGCATTGTTGTACTGAAGGAGATGCATTAGATATGAATTATCAAATTGAGAGATGACACCATCCATGAATTTTCTGCGCTCCTCGCTCCCATCGGCAATAAGCGAAGTGTCGTCAGGCGAAACCATGACCAATGGTAGTAATCCGATGTGGTCAGAAAGCTTTTCGTATTCTTTTTTGTTACGTTTGAATGTTTTTTTATGCCTCATTTTCATTCCACAAGCAATTTCTTCTTGATGTTCTCCAATAGTATATTTGCCATTCAACATAAAAAACTCTTGGTGATGAAGAATATTTTGTGAATCGATTGAATTGGAATGACTTTTACAAAACGAAAGGTAGTAGATGGCATCCAACAAGTTTGTTTTACCCATGCCGTTGTTGCCGATAAAGCAATTGATTTTGGGAGAAAAAACGAGTGATGCTTCTCTGATGTTTTTATAATTGAGGATGGAAAGAGCTGATAGGTGCATAAAGAAGGTGTTTTCTTATACAAAAGTAGTTATAAAAATAGAATTTGCAATTTGGTTCTTTACAACTTTCGATACTAAATTTTCTATACAATTAATGGTTGTTTATTTTTAAGAAATGCTACCTTTGTGTTGTTAGGTAATTTTAAGTATGCGATTTATATATCAAGAGAAACTTTGGATTTATTGGCTGTTGGTGTTAGGATTATTTTCTTGTTCAACAGCCCCCATAAAAAAAACAAAGACACTCCATGTGATTCATGACACAGTCTTTCTGGACTGTAACTTCACGTTTGATGAAGCTGTTGCAGGATCAGGTGCGCCTGAAGAAGTGCTTGAACAGCTACAGTTGGTACAAGTAAAATACATATCATTTGATAATAAAACACATATTGGGCAATTGTTGACGAACAAACGGATAGCTGGGAAATTGAAAATTGCATTTGAATATATGTATGAACAGCGGTTTCCAATTGGACGAGTTATACCCATTGTGAAATATCAATGGGATGATAATAAATCCATGGCAGCTAATAATACTTATAGTTTTTGCTACAGAGATATTTATTATTCAAAACATTCTTATGGGTTGGCTGTTGATATCAATCCATTTTTGAATCCTGTAAGATGGAAAGAAGGATATGAATACAGGAAGACGATACCCATTGGGGCTGTTTTTGAGCCTTCTAGACCTGGTACATTCACTGTGCACAGTCCTGTTGTTCATAAATTTAAAACACTTGGCTTTCGTTGGGGACATAGTTTCACCCAAAAATACGACGATCATCACTTTGAAAAATGACAGACCAATAGTTATCAGAATTCTGTTACAAATCACAGATTATTCTTGATAACAAGCGAATGAAACAGTAACAATTGCATCTGGAAATTCGTCAAATAAATGACACATTTCTGTGATATTTGTCATTAATTTTCATATTTTTGTATAGATTAAGTTGAATTCATTCTAATATATTTACATAATTATTTACACAGTATCATTATGGCTAAATTAACAAGAGAAGATGCATTGCTTTACCACTCACAAGGTAAACCTGGGAAAATTGAGGTTGTTCCTACAAAACCTTATAGTTCACAACGTGATTTATCATTGGCCTACTCGCCAGGTGTGGCAGAACCATGTCTGGAAATAGAGAAAGACCCAAATGCTGCCTATGAATACACAGCTAAAGGAAATTTGGTTGCTGTAATTTCAAATGGTACTGCTGTATTAGGACTTGGTGATATTGGTGCAATGGCAGGAAAACCTGTTATGGAAGGGAAGGGTTTGCTATTTAAGATATTTGCTGGAATAGATGTGTTCGACATTGAAATCAATGAGAAAGATCCCGAAAAATTTATTCAAGTTGTAAAAGCTATAGCTCCCACCTTTGGCGGTATCAACCTTGAAGATATCAAAGCGCCAGAATGTTTTGGTATCGAAGAACGCCTCAAAGCCGAGCTGGACATACCCATCATGCATGACGACCAACATGGAACAGCCATTATCTCCGCTGCAGGTTTGCTAAATGCATTGGAGCTGGTAGGGAAAAATATTGAAGATGTGAAAATTGTAGTGAATGGTGCGGGGGCTGCAGCCAATTCTTGCACCCAATTATATATGATGCTTGGAGCTAAGCTGGAGAACATTGTGATGGTGGACTCGAAAGGTGTTATAAATAAACAACGCACAGATCTAAATGACAGAAAAAAACCATTTGCAACTGACAGAACCATCACCACCTTGGCAGAAGCTGTCAAAGACTCTGATGTGTTTGTAGGTCTTTCAGTGGCAGGATTGCTATCCATCGAAATGGTTCGCTCAATGAATGTTCACCCCATTGTATTTGCATTGGCCAACCCTAATCCAGAAATTTCTTATGATGATGCTATGGCAGCACGTAAGGACATCATCTTTGCTACTGGGCGTTCAGATCATCCTAATCAAATCAACAATGTGTTAGGATTCCCATACATTTTCCGAGGAGCATTGGATGTGAGAGCTAAATGCATCAATGAAGAAATGAAATTGGCAGCCGTACGAGCAATTGCCACGCTGACTAAAAAGGCTGTGCCAGATGTAGTCAATGCTGCATACAATCTACAACAATTGTCCTTTGGCCCTGAATATATTATCCCCAAACCATTGGACCCTCGCTTGTTAACTATCGTTGCACCTGCAGTGGCAAAAGCGGCAATGGAGTCTGGTGTAGCGCGTAAGGACATCACCGACTGGGAAGAATATAACAATAAGTTGCGTGAATTGATGGGAAGCGATAATAAAATGCTTCGAAAATTCTATGAAACAGCACGTGAAAATCCAAAACGCGTTGTTTTCTCCGAATCCAATCATATCAATATGATCAAAGCCGCCGAGGCCGCCTATGCCGAAGGTATTTGCTTCCCAATTTTACTGGGTAATGAAGAGAAAATTGAGAAACTAGCAGTCGAAAATCAAATTGACCTTACTGGTATTGAAATCATCAATCTGCGTCACGACAGGGAAGAAAAACGGAGAGTTCTATTTGCTCAAAAGCTCACCGAAAACAAAACCCGTCAAGGTATGACCTACGAAGAGGCGTATGAAAAAATGTATGAACGCAATTATTTCGGTATGATGATGGTGGAACTTGGTCAAGCGGATGCTTTAATAACTGGAGTTTATACCAAGTATGCCGATTCTATTCAAGCAGCCAAAGATGTAGTTGGTATCAGAGATGGATTAAACTATATTGGTGCAATGCACATCATGAACACCAAAAAGGGAACTTATTTCTTAGCTGATACGCTATTTAATAGGCATCCAAATACAGAAGCATTGATTGACATTGCAAAACTGACACACGATACCGTTAAATTCTTTGCACATGAACCAGTAATGGCAATGCTATCGTATTCCAACTTTGGCTCGGATAAAATAGGTAGCCCTGCTAGCGTACATCAAGTGGTTAATACACTCCATGAAAAATACCCTGACATGATAGTAGATGGAGAAATGCAGGTGACATTCGCGCTTAACAAAGAATTGCGTGATGCAAAATTTCCATTCTCCAAGCTTAATGGCAAGGATGTGAATACACTTATATTCCCTAATCTTAGCTCAGCCAACACGGCTTACAAAATGCTTATAGAAATGGGACTTGCAGAAACCATCGGACCTATTCAAATGGGATTGAATAAACCCATTCATATCTTAGACGTAGAAAGCTCTGTAAGAGACATTGTAAATATGACCGCCGTGGCTGTTTTGGACGCAATTGTAGAAGAACAAATTGTTTCTAAAAATATCACTAGGGTGGGGTAAGGAATAGGTTGAATACTTCTGAATGTCTTGGTTGTGTATTGTAATACATATCCAAGACATTTTTAATACAAGTAGATATAATTTATGATAATTAAAAAATTATTGTACATTTGCAGTTGATTACTCATTGTTTGACCTATATTGTTAAATTTATTTAATATTTTGATGGTTGAGTAGTGGTTGACCCTTGGTAATCTGTCATAATAAATGTGCATTACTTATCGTTATTAAAAATAGTATTTATCAAAATTGATTATTAACTAAACATGAATTTATGAAAACTAGATTATTGATTTTTGGAATTTTTGCTTTGACTTTGTCAATTAACTCATGTAAGAAAAAGGATGTTGAAGTACCAGACAAGCCATTAACTTTGTCGCCTTTGACTACCGAACAACAAAA